>JAKAAS010000076.1 GCA_021802225.1 Bacillota bacterium | reverse complement strand
ATCTTGCGGAAGAGTTTCGCCATCCGGCACGGGACTTGCGGAGGACATTTATTATTGCGCCAACGTTGGTGGGGGTGCTCTACCTGGGCCTGGTGGTAGTGACCGTGGGTACACATGCCTACGGGGTGGGACATACCCTGACGCCCTTCTCCCAACTTGTGCAAATCGGGTTCGGACGCGTCGGGGCTCAAGTCACCGGCGTCGTGGCCCTGCTCATTACCGCAGTTGCCATTCACGGGAATATTGCCGGCTTTTCTCGGATGGTTTATAGCCAGGCGCGGGCCGGGGTCTTCCCATCCTGGCTCGCACGCATGAACCCGGGCTACCAAACACCGACGATGGCCCTCCATGCCTTGGCTATCGACTTCGCTCTGGTGCTCACCATTGACGTGGTCTTCCATGTTAATCTGCAGACCCTTATTTTGGGACCCAGCACGGTGTTTCTTGTGCTGTATAGCCTTGCCATGGCGGCCGCTCTGAAGCTGTTACCGAGTCACGGGACTAGGATGCGGTTATTGCCCGGAGTGGCCTTGGTGATCTGCCTTGCGCTGATGCCATTCAGTGGGTGGGTGTTGCTCTACCCACTAGGACTGGCCGCCCTGGGCTGGGCTCTCTCTCGACCCCGCGCCCCGGATGAGGTGAATGAACAGCGGCCAAGGGATGGCGATTAATCTGGAAACCGCCGTTGACCCCGCAGTAGTGGGCGTCCTCCTGGTGCACGGTACGGAGGCCGAGCGTGTCGCCTCCTTGTCTGGAGACCGCCCGAGGTGCGATGAACACTCCTGTTGGCAATGGGGGCCATCAGGTTGTCCTATCTGTCTGCAATAGCCGGGGATGGGGTATCTGTAGTGGAATGGATTTATGCTATAATCGTCGGTGTTTTATCTAGAAAACAGAGAGAGTGATTTTGTGGCAGAGAAAATCAGAGTAACAACAAGCTCGTCATGGGAATCCGTTGTAGGTTACAGTCGAGCAATTCGAGTGGGAAACCGTGTTGAAGTCGCAGGCACTACGGCCGTGAGGGATGGCAAGGCTGTCGGGATTGGTGATGCTTATGCTCAAACTGTGTGTGTTTTGCAGATTATCAAGGAATCTCTCGAACAGGTTGGCGCAACACTAGCCGATGTTGCACGGACAAGAATGTTCGTGACGGACATCTCAAAATGGAAAGAAATCGGAAAGGCACATGGGGAATTTTTTAGGGACATCCGTCCTGTGGCGACCATGGTCGAAGTGAAATCGCTCATCGAACCGGAACTTCTTGTTGAGATTGAAGCAGTAGCAATTATCAACGAGTAGGGTTGTAGCCCTCTTTAGTCTAGGGGCTATTGGATCCTGGAACTCACGACAGTAACCATGCTAGGACCCATGTACTTCACTCGCTGATCATCTGCACTCGAGGTCGTTAGTTCCGTAAGTCGACGCTTGCGCGACGTCCCGGAACTGATCTGTCGCGCCCCATGCGATAAAGGGTGGTGCGACTCACGCGGGTCATCGCCCAAATATCGTTGTCCGTGAGATAACGTGTTCCGGGCGGACAACAGTGCCAGCGCATGGACCAGGCGTTTGTGATGCGCAGTGTAGGTCCGGCGGCGCCTCTTGTAGACGCGCCCCGCGCTTTAACCGCGGCAATGCCTTCGCTCTGGCGCTCCTTGGTGCGGCTCAAATTCGGCAATTCCGGCCAATACCGTGATCAGGAGCTTGCCAATCGCAGTTGACGTATCCACCACATCCCCGCCCATATTCAAATGAGGGCTCCCCCCGTTTGGCCAATGTGGCCGTCGTATTGAGGGCATCTTGGGTGCTGCGGGCAAATCGGTCGAGTTTGGTCACCACGGCGGTGTCGCCCGTCGTGACCCAGTCGAGGCAAGTCGGCTCTTCCCGGTAGGGAGTGCCGTCCCCGATACAGGGGCCCTTGGCGCGTTGGCCGGACGAGATGTCCAACGTCTATTAAAATGTTCGGGCACAGTGCCGGACAGCGGGTTTCCGTCAGTCTCTCGTGGCACATAAGCCACGCTGCGAGTTTGCTGGCTGTTCAAGTTATGCTTACTCTGCGGACGGTTTTCGTGCCCAAATCAAATCGAATTGCCGTACAATGGCGGTAGGTGGAGTAATATCCCTACGCAAGCCGCGGCTGGCGGCGGCACCGATGCTGCCCATCAGGTCTCGCATCTCTTCAGGGCTGTCTACGACGATTTCATCTTGGTAGGTATCCGAACTTAGAATCTCAAACCCAGCACGCAGCACACTGTCATAAACTTGCTGCTGACCTCTTTTAAAGAAATCGCCGGGACCAGCCAATTGGTGCATGACCATGCGGACAAAAGGATTCGCCTCAGAGCTCACAGCATAAGCAAACACCCCGCCGGGTTTGAGAGCTCCGTAGATGCGGACTAGCAGTGGGTCGAGATCTTTCACTAAGTGCAGCAAGAGCAGGGCGGTAATCCCGTCCACCATGCCGTTCGGCCAAGTAATGGCTGACACGTCCCGCCCGACAAACCACGCGGGTATGCATCCCGCTGAATGAGCCCATGCCTGGTCAATCATTCCGGACGCTTGGTCGATTCCAAAAATCCACAAAGTGCCATCACGCGGCGCCTGTTCCTGAAGCGCTTGCACCATGGCGCCCGTTCCCGTCCCAATATCCACCCAAATTTGCTCCGGCCGGAGTGTGAGTCCTGCAGCCAGTGCCTGCCCAACACCCCTATTACGTGTTTCCATCAGCCCCCGATATAATGCGGCACGCTCCCCAAAGCCCAGGGGGTCGCTGGGTTCAATCCATACATAGGAGGAAAATTCTATAAACTCAAGCGTTCCCGGCCCAGTCAATTCATAGAGGGTGTCACTTGGGGCTAATGCGGCAAGTTCTTGAAAATCTTCTTGCCAAGTCGCCCGACCACTGACAAGCCAAAGAGTATGCCGGCCTGCAGGCATATCCACGCGCTGGCCCGCATTTTGATGTCCCGCATCCATAATGCGGCGGCCAACACTGTCCTCAATAGCAATCATAGCGATTCTCCTTTCGCTCTCAACTGATTTGTTTACCTCGTTAATTAAAGCCCCTTCTTAAATAATTTGCGGTGACCCACATCACATGCCCCATCAGATTTACGCCTGCCGAATTCATCGAAGAGCGCGCATTGGCGGGCCACTTTTTGACACCGTTAGCGGTTTTTTCCCGGCCTACAGTGGTTAGATACCGGCATAAATATGCGGCCATCGGTCTCCGTGCCAAACCACCTGTCTGGCCGGATTGCGCGGACGCCCTAGCTCGGAGTGACTTCCGGCCCGTTTTGGATAGACCGTCCCGTGACACCAGCACAGCACAGGTGCGGGGAGCCGGGCAGGACGGTCGGATCTTGACCTCTACCGGTCGATGACTGAATGCAAAGCCTCAGCGGGATCTCCGCAGTTGGCCACTGGTTTAAACAATACGAGGTCCTATCACGGTTTCCGGTAATTCACCTCTCAATCTTCGAGTGGGCCGAACTCAATTTCCTCAAGCTCTTCGTCTTCAGTCCCGTCATCCCACTTGACGACCACGGTCCGCATAAGACAGGCTGGGTTCCGGAAAATGTGAGTCACGTAACCCATGCGGTTCGCGTCCGGTCGGCGAGGATCTGTGACCCGATCTCCTTCCTTCATCGCCATGCTTCCTCTCCTTTCCGCTGTGCCGCCAAGAGTGGGGAGCCTCAACCGCTGAGTATGTCACGTCACTGCCGACTCTAAATACCATCAGCGGTTCCCCTAGACTCTCGTGTCGACACTTCGCCACTAATGTCAGCGCACGCCACAATAGGACACTCGAATTGCGCCGAAGTGCATGCTTCCTTTCCCTTTTTAGCTGCACCAATCCCGCCATTCTATCCCTACCGATTTTATATCGGGATAAAGTCGACTGCCCAACTTCCATCGGTCCTCTCATGAGCCTGGCCTTGATACCCTTTGTGCGCCAGAACCGTCAACAACGGATCCGGTCTAAAGGTGGCCCAGAGCCTAAAACTTTCGCCCTGCGCCAAGTCGGCAACAAACGCTATAATTTGGTCAAAAGGTTCTCCGCCAGCGTTCAAAATCGGTCGTACATCCAATTCCTTCATGTTAGATGTTCCTCCCCTGCCTCAAAAATGATTTGACACACCGCCGCCAGTTTCGGCCAAGCCTCCTGCCTCTATGATGTGACAAGCCTTGATCATTTCGGGCGATGACCCATCACAAACATCGTGGGCTCGCGACCAATCCAAGACCATTGAATGGGGTGCTACGGATCCGCGCCGCATATGCTGTTCGAGAAGTCCAGTTCCAACTGTAGCGATTGCTGTTCGAATTCTGGGGTCCCCAGTCAGGGCCAAGTGTGAAATTCTCAGAGGATAGTGGTCGAGATGATAGACCCCCTCATGAATAGCAAACCATAATTCCCAGCCTTCACAACACCAGTTCATTGACTGCATCGCAACCATCACCTGCCGCCTCCCCTGGGTTGAAGGTTATCATGGCAGACAGCGCAAGACGGTGATGGGCGTCACAAACCGCGTAACTCCCTCCTGGTGATTCCATGGGACCAAAATTCCCCGAAAAGGCGTGCGCCGACCTCTTCCTGCCCGCGTGCCAACCCATTTCGGGGGGCCTGTTGTTCACCAGTTACAATGATTATTTCCGGTGAGCCGTTGGTGCCCTCACCGGATTGAAACGGCCCCTAACATTCATCTACCTAAATTTAGCATTTTACGGCAGATGTAGAATGTCCGTATTGTAAAGCATGGTGTTTCACGGGTCCAAACGTTGTACCCACAGTCGTTATGGACCATGGTGATACACGCCGTGCCAGCTTTATCACGGCGTGTTTTGTGCTTGCGATTGTTTCCACGGCAATGGGCTCATTACAAAGGATATCAGAGCATATTTTCTCGGTAGCGCATCGTCAAATTTGTTGTTCGTGCGAGCGGCGTGAGTAGCTCATGATCAGGGATGACGCCCCAGTTCTGGTCCATCATTCTGAATTCCCAGCCGAAGCGGAGGCCGGTTATGACCAAATTTCCTCGCTCGATATGACGGCAATCGAGGCGTCTTCGATAGCGATGTTGGCAAGGGTGCGGTTGTGGTGAGTGTGGAGAACCACACTATGGCCGAAATTCTCGTGATATCGTCCCACATTCGCATTGATTTTGACCAACACGGCGTGTGGCGAGGGCGCCATTTTCTCCCCTTGCCCGCCCGTACATGGATCATCTTGGCCTATCTCGCCCGCCATCCGAACACCGTTATCGCGGAGGAACAATTACTTGCCGTCGGCTGGCCGGGAGAACCCCGGGTGCCCGATGACCTCGTGCGTCATATTCACCGCATTCGTCAAGCGATCGAATCCCATCCCCACCATCCCATGTGGCTCGTGACACGCCGGGGCGCCGGATATTGTCTTCGTGTCCCGGCTCAGCATGCCCCGTCAGCCTAAGAGGACTGTGGAAACATCCTAAGCCCAAATCAGATGCAAGGTCGCACCATGTTGCGGATCTATGGCTCGCAAACGCACTCCCCGTTTGCGTTTCCGGCTTCGAAAAATTGTCGGGAAACTGTCGGATTATTGTCGGGTTAGTGTCGGGTTCGGGGCGTATGCTCAAATCATCCTCCAAGAAAGGAGACGATACGATTGGCCTCACGAGCTCAACTGGTCCGGGCATTACAGATTGAGTTGCGCTGCGTGCAAGAGTATTCGGCACTGGAGGAAACGTGTTTACCGGAGTGGGTCATGGCGTTAATTCAGACGCATGTGGAAGTTGCACAACACTTAAGTGGGCAATTATGGGAGATCTACGGGGTACCGTGGCATCAACATGGTCCCACATCGTTGCCGCTATCCACGCGAACAGAACAGAAAATCGAGGAGGTGTCAGGGTATGGCGACCGTTTACCTCTATGGGGGCGCACCACAAGATAATCTGGCGGCATTATGGGCAGCCCTCAACCAAAACATTCCGGTGTCCCACGTCACCGGCGATTATTGTACAGTCCAGACATTAGTCGAAGACTCCAACGACACCAACTTAGTTATTGCGGTAGGGAATCCCGCCGGAAATAACTTGTATTATTGTTGTTCCCCCTGCTATTACACGAACGGGCCGACGAATAACGGGTTACCCGACAACGAGTTTGAACATGCTGCGGGACCGACTGCGTACGATTCATTCTTGTTGGCAAATGCTTTGGCTTATTACGCCATTCATGGGTCTCTGCCGTACACGTTACCGAGTCAGACGGATTTAGCAACCGATGGGACCAGTTGTCCCAGTGCCATTGCCGCGTTTAGTTGTCCCTAAAACTGTAGGATAAGGAGGCTGATTACGATGGCGAGTGCCCCAGCGACTGGATTATATCTTTATGGGGCTACGAATCAAGATTTGGTGGCCGCCCTTTGGATTGCGGAAAACCAAGGTGTCCCGACGGCGAATGTGACGGGCGAGTTGGATGTGGCCAATGGGTGGGTATCCAGTTCGTTACCCACAATTGCCGTTGGCGGTCCCGCGTTAAATAACTTGATGGGAGAAAGTAGTAGCTATGTGGACTTTTGTAGTTACCAATCCTGGTATAACACTCCGGCGCAAGGACCCATTAATGGCTGTGGAGCTACAGGGCTCGATTCTTGGAAATTGGGGCTAGCCCAGGTCGAAGCCGCTATCGCGGGATCCCTCCCAAGCGATTATACCAGCGTAACGCCCTGCACCTATAACGGGGTGGCTTGTACGTAACAAGCCATAATGGGGGAGTGTCAAGGATTTTGTGTAAACAGTTTTTCAAGACTCCAGATTTTGTAAGGGCTGGCGCACTCGGTCTTCGAAATAGATTTCGAGTTGACCCAGGATCTCGCCCCAATTCTGAATCCGGGCGGTCCATTTCCGCGTCGCTTCTCGGGTGGCCAGGTACAGCATTTTGACGAGCGCGTCATCGGTCGGGAACTGGGCCTTGCTCTTGGTCACCTTCCGCAATTGGCGGTGAAAGCCCTCAATGAGGTTCGTCGTATAGAGGATTTTCCGCAAAGCCGGAGGATATTGGAAGAAGGTCATGAGTTCCGTCCAATGCCCCCGCCACGATCGCACCACCATGGGATATTTCTTCCCCCAGGTCTCCGCAAAGGCGTCCATCGCTCGTCTCGCCCCGTCTTCGGTATCCGCCTGATAGATGGGCTTCAAATCGGTCGTGACCGCGGCATAATCCTTCCGGGCGACGTACTTCAGCGAATTCCGAATCTGGTGGACAATACACTTCTGGACGTCCGACCGGGGGAATA
>JAKAAS010000075.1 GCA_021802225.1 Bacillota bacterium | reverse complement strand
TTCACCCCCCGGGTCAGTATGTGCGTCCCCCGGGGTCATGGTGGGAGAGAAAGCGGCGTGCTGGTGCGCCCATGCCGTCAGAACGTCTCCGAGGGAGGACGCACCGGAAGATGGTTGGGAAGAGGGCAAATCGTCCGGGGAAGGTCTGCGCTCTGTCGGGGGCGCTGCGAGCGGGTCCGCGTGAGGCGGAGTCTTTGAGGCGGAGGCCTTGGGGCGGGACAACGGGGTGCCCTCTGGATCCTGAGGCGAGTGGGGAGCGGCATCCTCCGCATTGCGGGGAAGAGTGGGCGTTAAGGATGGCAGCGGAGTCTTGGGGTCCACGTGGAGCGGGGTCGGCCTCGTAGTGTTCCCGCTGGCCGGTGAGGTCGTCTGATCGGGGACAGCCTCGGCGAGAATATGCGGCAGAACTTTGTAGCGGTTGCTGGCCTGCCCCCCGTCTTTGCGGAACTGGGAGGTTACTTGAAGCAGGCCGAGGCGCACCAGAAACCGGATCGCCCGCTTCACCGTGGCGACCGAAATCCCAAGCCAGGCGGCAATCGTGCTGTGCAGAAGATAAACCTGATCGTGTTTGCGCTGGTGCGCAAATAGCGCGCGGCACACCCGTTTCGTATTCGGAGACCAGTCGGTTTGTTCCATCCAGCGGAGAAATAAACGGTCTGCATAGCTATATGGTGAAGGCGTCTGAAGAGTTGGCATGGGTTTTTGAGGTTTTTGATAGCCGCCAGCAGTCATTTGCAGGAAAAGCGCTTGACGTGCATAGCAATGGGCCGTTATGATAAACACATAAGGATGCCCGAGCGTTACTTGCAAAATTTTTGCAAAAACGCGGTGGATCTATCAAAAAACGCTCGTTCACTCCTTTCTGTATGGGAGAGTCGCCCGGGCAAAAACTCCGGGATGATAGCAAAAAAGAAAAATCAGCAAACACTTACGTGGCATCCTGCCAGATGTATATCCACGTAACGGATTGAGAAGTTTTCCACCACCTTTCCATAATTCTTGAACTGACACGGCCGCTGCGAACGGTCGTGTTTGTGTTTGGGGGATCGAGACAGCCGTCACGCAAAAATCCCTCGCCAGACCGTTGTCTGCGAGGGTTAGCCTTGTTTTATCACTTATACATGGTACAATACTAAGTGACAGCTAAACCGTTCGTGATTAACGGTTGGCGCGTCAGCGCGGGAGGACGAGTGGTTGCGAAGCCGCTCGTTTTTCCGTTTGCGCCGACATCGGGAACGTGTCGACAAGCGTCGTGCCGTGGAGGCTTGTCTCCCAAACTCTGGAATCATAGTAACCCATAGGGAAAGGAATTGGCAAGGATTCGCAGAATATTTATTGGAAGAGTTCTGCGACAGCAGGCTCCCATCAGATCGACGTCAATATCATGGAATGGCAGGAAAGATACTGGGTACATGCTTGTAATTTGATGGATTGTGTATAATCAGAGTGAGTATTCATACATTCACTCTGATGAACTGCAGAAGTTTATAATTGGTCCCCTACCTCAATGTTTTGTTTTCCTTCTGCGGGTCCCTCTTGAACGGGCTTGCATTCATTCCGACATAAAGAAAGAAATCTCACGATCGGAACTGAGCGTTGCCACGAAAACATGAGAGGGTTACGCTAGATTCGATGAAACTAAACAGGAATTTTTTGTTGAGGCCAAAATACTATGCTGTCGGTGGTGGCTTTTGGTACCAACCGATACACCATTGTGCATGCAAAAATCGGAGAAATAATGCGACTAGTGATTCTATTCTGTTTCATTGGGATGCTTTCTGGAATCCTGAATGGGCTTACATCTATTGGTGGGAGTCTATTAGCTTCGTTTAGTTTGATTATTGGCCCACCCTTACTAGGAGACGTACCTTTATCGATGGTCGCTGTCGGAGCGTATACGGCGGGAGTGTCGTTAGCGTCTGCGGGCAGCAGCTTTTTGCTGCACTGGAGAAGGCATCGCATTTCAATAAAGAACGTCTTGGTCCTAGGCATTCCGGCTTTGTTAGGGAGCGTAGCGGGAACCCGGTTAGCATTCGGTCTGTCGAACGCCGTATTGAGATTTACATTAACTGTGGCATTGATTGCAACCATGGGCTTTTTCTTGCGGCCATTACATAGGACTGAGCATCAATCCTGGTGGCATGTTCCGTTCTCGATACTGCTGGGATTATTGATTGGGGTTTTTGGCGGAGTGTTAGGCGTCGGGGCAGGTTTTCTC
The DNA here is from genome assembly GCA_021802225.1 of Bacillota bacterium. The sequence continues at coordinate 5,119 of JAKAAS010000075.1, read as the reverse complement.
TTTTTGCCAGTTTATGTAGGAATTGTGGGGTATCCGATTCGAGAAGCGATTATCTATAGTTTGGGCGCCGGGATATTGATTACCGTAACCAGTTTACTGATGCGGAGCGTCACGCTGACTTTACCGTGGGGCGAATTGGCCGGCCTTATGATTTGTTCGGTAGGAGGTGCCCAAATTGGTGTGATAGCTAATTCACGATCTTCGGAACGCTCTTTGAAGAGAGTGATTTTGACTGTTCTACTAGCAATCACCATCGACATGATCATCAAGATTATCATGCTGTGGAAATAGCACGTTACTTGAGTTGGATTCCCTGACGTTCGTGTATCGTAAAGGTCTGAACGGAAGTGCGGCATGCTAATCAGCCGTGGAGTTCCTGTTACTCTGCGAAAACATGTCGATAGGAGAGTTTTCATAACGCTTGAACTCCTTCATGTGCCAGGGTTTCAGGGTGGTGTTTCTGAAGGAATTTTTCCGGACGTTGTGTCCACATTCCACACGGAGGAAGGGGCTACCCGGTTCGCCGCGATCCGCGGCTATTTATCGACAGCGTGCAAGCAAGGCAATCGATGTTCGCAGTATTGTGATCGATCATCGAAGGGAAGTCGTGGCAACCGCTCACATAATCGCCCTCGGGTATCTCCAGAAGGTGACGGGGATGGCCGATGATCATCCCCGTGAGCCCCTGTACCTCGGACCGGACTACTGTCAAGGCTCTCAACCGCCTTGTCTAAGGGTACGTGAATAGCTACAAAATTAGGTGGTTGTCAATTATCAAAGATTATGGTATAAAATTATGGTTATACCTCAGACCATATTGACAATTAGTTGGTGAAAGAGTGGCACTATATCCAGTGGTTCGGCGTGAACTGTAGACAGTTGGGCAAAGCCTTTTTGTTTGCCAACACCCGGCGAAATTCGAAGCCATGTGGGATCGGCGGCATCTGAGGCCGTGCGTATTAGCATGGAGTCTATGGGCCATTATTAGATGGGATCCGAGCACAAAGCGTGGAGATGATGTAGGTCTCCAGCTCGCCGGCGTCTGTCTGCTGCTCAAGGAATTGGATGGCGATACTCCAACGAAGACGGACGCCAAAGATGCTCGGAGTCCGATTAGTCTATGATGGCGAGCGGTTTCCGTGAACACCCCGATTCGGAGAGCTGGCACAGCTGAGCGACTTGTTCCAATTTTCGGATCCTTGACAAACGCAGAAGATGGTGGGACTGAATTTCACCCAAAGCAGTTCGGGACATTACTAAGACCAGATGCATATTGCCAAGCAGGGCCGCCCAAATGTTCCCGCCGTGCTATATCAGGCGGCACGTGTCGCCATGACCAAGGATCTCCAGTTGAATGCGTGGTATCGTCCCTGAATCGGTGGCCGACCACCCGCTACCACCAAAGGATTGTGATTAGGGTCGACCGTGCGAGATATAGTAGGGTTCGCTAACATGATGACGGTGATGCAAGACCGCACAAGACGGAAAGAAAGACCTTGAAACACTGCACAGAGGTAAGAGAAATCCACGTGGGAATCCACTCTTATCTGCTATAATGCAAGACATTCAGTCTGGAACTGTATTGAGTACTTAGAAACCATCGTTAAAAACGGATAAGCTGTTGATGAAAGCAGTATTTTAGTATCCTCCTATATTGCGATACTGACTCAGGAAGCAGAATTGCATAGCAACAACCGTGTTGAAACAAATGTTGTGAGTATTAATGGATGAAAATTACCAGTAACTGGTGCTTTTATTAATTAAAGAAGTGGGAAAAGAGGAAAAAGCAGATGGACTTGCCGAATAACACCAAACTACGGTTCATCGATAAAGATAAACTCGAATGTTGGATAGAATCTGTATTGCAGAAGATGAATATTTCTCTGGATGACGCGCACATCGCTGCGCATGTGTTAGTGGATGCTGACCTTACCGGACGTCATACTCACGGGGTAAGCAGATTACCGGTATACATAACACGCATTGAACGAGGTTTTATTGCAAGACAACCCAAATTCCACTGGGAATCCTTAGAACAACCTTCTATCGTACGGTTGGATGGAGGTAATGGCTTAGGTCCTGTGGTTGCATGGCATGCAATAGAACATGCTATCGCCATCGCGGAAGATTACGGATTCGCTATTGTATCTGTTTCCCATTCAAATCATTGTGGTGCAATGAGCACCTATTGCGCGGAAGCAGCGCATCATGGAATGATTTCCCTGGCATTAACAAACAGTCCTCCAGGAATTCCCCCGTGGGGTGGGCGAGAAGCTTATTTCGGAACAAATCCTATTGCGTGGGGGTTTCCCCGAGGGAAAAATTATCCTCCCCTCGTAATTGACTTGGCAACTTCCGTGGTAGCGCGTGGGAATATCATTCAGGCAGCGCGTCTAGATCAACCCATTCCATTTGGATGGGCTATCGACAAAGACGGCAATCCTACGACAGATGCACATGCTGCTCTTGATGGTGCGGTGCTTCCTATGGGTGGAGCAAAGGGTTATGCCTTAGCCTTGGTAGTAGAAGTGCTTACTGGTGTGCTATCGGGAGCGGGAATTGGGCCTGCCGTCAAAAGTCCGTATACCGATATATCTGGTCCCAGCAATGTGGGACATTTTTTCATGGTGTTTAATCCAGAAGCAATCTTACCGTCTGGCTTATTTTTGGACCGCCTCTTGATGATGGAAGAAGAGATCAGAAATGTTCCCCCAATAACAGATAAGTCTGTGGCGCTTCCCGGAGATCGAAGCGAGCGAAAGCGTGTTGAGTACACCCGAAAAGGAATTCCGTTAGACTGCGATTTGATCGATCAACTCAATGACATTTCCCTCCGGTTGGGAATCCAAAGCTTAAACGTTCGTTAGAAGAATACACACTTGTTCTAATGGTTTTACATTCTGTCTCAATGTTTCCTTACCCTTTTGCAGTGTTTCGTGGTATGAAAGACGTGGGAGCCGGACCCGTATTCGGGGTAATTTCACCGGGTGACATCTCACCGGGAGATTTACGACGTCACACTCCGAGACAGAACCGAAGCGAATTTGAGTTTAAGAGGCGGGGGAGGTGCCCATGCTTTATGCACGCCATGCCATGCGGAGGAGTATGGTGGTGATCACCACTATAGCCACATCCCGTTACTTCTTTGCCTTAGATATTAAAGTGGTACAATATTGCGCATGGTTGACCACGTTTTCTTGACTGAAGTGCATAGGATAAAGACGATGATGACTCCACAATGAGAACTGATCTGCATAATGAGGATGCAATGCCACACCACTCGTTCCAAAGGGCGTAATCCATCCAGACATATCCCAATTCGAGAGGTCAAAGGCGTATCGTGCTACTGATGAACCCTTCACATCGAACCCTGACAAAGAATACGACGCGGCCTGGATAGTATCCCCATCGCCTGTCATGCCAATAGGTGATAGATTTGTGACCGATGCTATTTCCGGAAAAAACTTGGACAGATGATGATTAGGGTAAAGAATATGAACATTACGCCATAAGGACAAGGGATCAGCGCTTAGTATTTGCTGCCTTGCAACTTCATCCAAAGCATATCCTAATGGATCAGAACAAAGTTTGTATAAGGTTTTGGTAATGGGTTGGGCTACATCAGTTAAGAGATTTATTAAGTATGATGTCAATCGCGAAAACTGCCACATTAACGCAGGCATGGTGCGTGAAGTATTGAAAAATTCTTCATTGGTGACCCCGATCATTACTTTCTCGACCAATAATTTCCGCATCGAATTATAAATTGTTGGTAAAAAGCTTTCGGAGGTTAGAACACCATCCCACGATATCAGTAAGTTCTGGAGTTTCATCCCTTCCGGTGTCTTCGGTCGCGCTGTTGGAAGAATGGCGAGAAATTTCTCTGCAGATTTAGAATGGATGTCAGAATGAATGTGCACCATATCGGTAATATTCCATTGATCCTGGCTGAGAATTAATTCTTCAATTCGTGCTGCGCGGTGGTTGGAAGCGAAATCTAAGGATACATAATAAGGGAACGCATCGCCATATACTTGATTATTGGCCGTGACAATAAATCCTTCTGGTGGATCCGTAATGTGCGGCATGGATTCAAATGGCACGAAATCCCTCCATGCATATTCATCGTCCTTTGCCGGTACTGGAACCCATGCATTATCAAGTGAACGCAAGGGCAATTTGCCACGCATCCGATAGCCGATATGACCATGAATATCAGCATAGAGTAAGTTATTTACGGGGTCGACCCAGTCTTGCATCGATGTATCAAATTCGTCAATGTTGTGAGCAAACAGCATAGAGAACAAAGTTTCCCACGTTTTATTAGGATGTTGTAAGGACGCTAACTTTACCGAAAATCCATGATTATTCACAAAGTCAATTATTGGACCATTATCTGTTTCTATGGCCTGAATAATGGTGGAATCAGCGTTTTTCACATGAATCACTTCGTTTCGGACACATGTTTTTTTCCATTCATAACCTCGTCTATAAAGACTGTTATCCATGTTAAGTTCTTCAATAAAGACATCTTGAGTGTCAGCTGCGGCATGCGTAATACTCCAAGCGACCCATTCGTTATGGCCAAAGTGCGGAATGCCTGGAGTGCCTGGGAACGAGAACCCAATTACATTAAATTCCGGGCAAATAATGTGATTTTGATAGTACACGTTAGGCAATTCAATTGTTCGATGCGGATCGCCGGCTAGCAATGGTTTCCCGGATGAGGTTCGCGCGCCTGATAGGACCCAGTTGTTGCTGCCGCCTTCTTCTGAGTCAGACAATCCGCTCTGAAGTGGTAGAGTTTGCAACGTGAGGTCTAGGTGTTCCAAATCCCGATCAAGGTCGGGAGCCAAGGTCTTAAAATGAGACGCTAAAGGATATAAAGTGGTCAGTGCTTGCACACCAAATTTTTGTAGTATATGTAGGCGCCACATTTTATGCTCCCAACGCCCCATGGTCAAATGCCTTGATTTGAATACGGCGATGGAATCCCATGGATTCCATCGAAGTGGGGAGTGATTCAACAAGATGCACTCAGGAGACAGCCTGTTCTTGGATAAATAGGCATTGACACCGTTTGCATATGACACAAACATTTGGCGTACTGTCGATGGAG
>JAKAAS010000074.1 GCA_021802225.1 Bacillota bacterium | reverse complement strand
TTGCGGTTTCCCCCTTTCTGGGAGGCCCGGGGATACCGGGCCTAGTTTTTTATGACACGAATTGTGCGAGTTGCTTCTCATGATTCGTGATTTTTACCGGCCATTTGAGTTCTTTTTTTAGAGCGGTGATGAATGCGGCCACTTCCTGAAAATCTCTGAACCCACGGTAAAAATCTACGATGTCGCGCGGCATAATTTCTGGGATGTAAACGCCTACCTCGATATCGCCGGCAGTTTTGCGGTGGTCGTGTGCGAAGATGGCAGCGATATTGATCGGATACGGCGGGTTGATGGCGGGCATTGCGTTGTAGCATCCTGCGATGGTTAGGGGCTTTGTCATGGTTGGGTTTCTCCTTTGATTTATTGGCCCGGGGCTACCGGGCCTGTTGTTTTTTTTAGGCGTCTTCGATGTCGTCCGGGAAATATTTTGCTACGGTATCGCCGTCGGCGTGCTCGGAGAGCCATTCTAGCGCTTCTTCAGGCGAGTATGCTTCGAGGTAGCAACTCCCGCTGGTTTCGTTGCCATTGTGCACAGCAGCGGTAGTGAGCGGGCCGCCGTCGACTTGGACAAACCAATTGCCTTTAGGGGTGATATAGAGCGTTTCGCTGTAGTGGCTAAAATTCGAGCGGTCATGCGTGTTGTAAAATTCCGCGACCTCTGTAGCCGTTTCTGTGCTGTACTTTTTGCCGTCGATTACTTTTGTCATCTGGTTGATATCCCCTTTCTGTATCTGAAAACATTATAACATGTGGTGTCTCCACACGCAATAGATAATACTACTTAATTCCGTGATTTTTTCTGAGTGTTTTGAAACATCTTGGATGGTCGAGGATTTCCTCGAAACTCGCGGTATCAGTCTGAGCTGATGTCGGGAGGGATTGTTACACTGTACATATACCAAACTCTGACGCGAAATGTATAACCTATATCCGGCTTAATAGTGTCGCCAAATCGTATTGGGAACAAATAGCTTCGTTTTCCTCAAGATGATAGGTTTTTTCACAAGAATTCATAGTCGGCCATTAAGCGGCATAATGGCGTTCGATGAGTACGATTTGGTGGTAGCGTTGACCGATTTGTGCAGCCTGCTTCTCAATGTTCTTCTCCACATTCAGGGCATTTGTGAGTGGTAAGGTAACTATTTCCTCGTTATCGGCCCCAGGAACCTGATAGGAAAAGGTAATGGTGTGGGCCTCTAATGCGGCGGTGAGGGTGATGTACTTGGGTGCTTTTGTCATTGGATGATGCCCCTTTCTGTTCTCTGTGCTTATTATCTCATGTGGTGTCTCCACAGTCAATAGGTCTAGTATAGTTCTTTATAACTATCTTTAGTGGTAACACCATGTGGTATAATGAGACTATAGAGGAGGTGGAATGTTATGGCCGGGAAACCGTGGAAATATCGGACCGCAGAGCAGCTTGAGATCAAGGCCCAATTGGCAAAACAAGATCATCATGCGAAGGAAAACAAAACCATCACCATTCGTGCGAAAGCTGAATGGATTCAACGCGTGGACGCAGTGGCGGCTCACAATAATATGAGTCGTATGGCCTACATCCGCGCGGCTGTGGATCGGGCAATGGAAGACAGTCGGGAGGGGTGATTCAGAACGCCCAGACGTACACTTGCGGAGGTTGTAAATCTTTTTCCTGAGAAGATGATTGTCGAAGAAGATCGATAATATGGATTACTGAAGAGGATGAAAAGATATTCGATGAGCCGTTTTTAACTTTTAATTAGTAAAAACTTTATGGGACTAATGTGCAATTCTAGGGTAATGTAATATCTATCTCAGACTGATTTATGTGTTACATCTATGCTTTACGATTTTTCCGAAAGAAGATGATCTGATGTTGTTTAAGAGAATAGACATCACTCGGTGGAGACAATTTGAGCAAATCCACATTACCTTTCACGACAGATTGACCGTTTTGACTGGCGTGAATGGTGCAGGGAAAACGACTCTGTTAAACACGTTGAACAAGCACTTTGGGTGGAATTCGCCGTTTATTAGTACACCTCGCAGAGGGCGACAGGGATCTCTTGAGTATTTCAGTGGCCGATGGTCAAGACAGTGGAGTAAAGAACGTAATGAGCAACTATACGAATATGACAACTTCGAAACTGTCGTCGGCAGGATTACTTATGGCGATGAGAGTACAGGCGAACTAACGGTGCCAAGCAACAACATGGCCTCTTCTTTTCAGATTGGGATCAAGCCAAACAGGTCTGTGAAGGGAATGCACATTCCGTCTCATCGCCCTATCTACACTTATAAACAAGTAACCTCAATTTCTAGTAAACCGAAGACGAAGCAGGAGATCTATCAAAGTTATTACGGGCTTCTTCACAATAGCTATTTTTCCCACATGAACGATATGCGTCCCAATTATGTTATAAAAGAGACCCTCATTTCGCTGGCGATGTTTGGTTACGGTAACGAGGTTGTCAGCAGTGACTCGGCCTCTTTAGATTTATTCAAGAGATTTGAAGAAATTCTTCATGTAGTCTTACCGCCCCAGCTTGGTTTCCAAAGAATTTCTATCGAAATTCCCGAGGTCGTACTCGAAACTCAGTCGGGGAACTTTTCGCTGGACGCAGTTTCTGGCGGGGTTGCCTCGATTATCGATTTGGCATGGCAAATTTTCATGTTTGCCGAGGAAGGCCAGTTTGTTGTAACGATGGACGAGCCCGAAAATCATCTTCATCCGGACATGCAGAAGTCATTGCTTCCCAATCTATTAAATGCCTTTCCTCGTGTTCAATTCATCGTCGCAACTCATAGCCCGTTCATTGTTAGTTCGTCGCCAGATTCGGCCGTTTATGTTCTAAACTACAATGCTAATAATCGCGTCGAAAGCATGGCCTTGGATATGTTTGATAGAGCTGGCTCAGCAAATGAGATCCTTCGAGATGTACTGGGAGTGGATTATACACTTCCAATTTGGGTTCATGATCAATTGGAGGATCTAATTTTGAGATATGCTTCAAAGGGTGTATCGCCTGACTCCTTCACCGCTTTACGACTGGAAATGGCTCAAATGGGTTTAGACAAACTTATTCCTACCGCCCTTGCTGCGGTATTGGATGAAAGGGAAAATCATTCATGATTAAGAAGCAGAAGCTTCCTCTTCCCGCTATCTTACAGAAGAACTACGCTGAGTGGTCAAATGAATATTTGGCCTGTCTCGAATCTGGAAAAGCAATTCCAGAAAATATAAAGAACAGATATCGACATAACGAGATTAAAGAACAGATCCGAAGTGAATGTTTCGATAAGTGCGTTTATTGCGAAAGTAAAATTTCTCATATTAGTCCTGGTGACGTGGAGCATATTTTGCCTAAGGCGCACAGACCAGACTTGATATTTGAGTGGGCCAACCTAACCTACGCCTGCGAACAATGCAACCGCAGCGGAAAGCGTGACTACTACGATCCTAACGATCCGCTGATAAACCCGTATGTGGACGAACCCGACGAGCATTTGATTGCGTTTGGCCCTATAATATTCCATAAGCCTGGAAGTAGGAAGGGAGAAATTTCAAAATCCATCTTAAAATTGAATAGGACCGAGCTTGTAGAACGAAGGAGGGAGGCTGTTGAAGCGATTACTCCCTTGGTCGATAAATGGGCTGCGGAATCTAATTCTCGTATCAAAATGCTCCTAAAGGAGGAGATTCTGAATGAGATGACGGATGATAAAGAGTATGTATTTATTATAAGACATTATCTTCGCGCAATCGGTTTCTATGGCAAGGAAGCAACCGTATAAGGTGCAAAATCGGTTGGAATTTCGATGGATTCGGAAGACTGGTTTATTATGGTGACATTATGCTTGGCTCCCACTGTAGCTACCGTTGGGTCGCAGGCTGTATGATTGATTTCGAAGCAAGATGGTGGAATGATTGCCATTTTTGTGACTATGGCATGCAACGCGTGTGCTGCAAAATTTACTGGTTCGGGGTCATTAGACCTTTGCCCGGCGCTTTGCCCGGCGTCAAATAGCTTTAAGACAATGTTAAAGCCCTAACCCCGGCAACTCTTCGACAATCAGTACCGTCTCCATGCTCACCCGCACAATCTTCTTTACAAGGTCAATAATGTAGCGTGGGTCGTCCGACCAGAGGTTCGGGTCGTTGACGATGCCGCTGTCTTTGTCGGTCTTGACCTGATAGCGTTCCATAATCCACTCCAGGGCCGACTTGCCATTCACGATGTACTCATAGGCTTCTAGGGGAATATCGGTGAGGGTCAGATAGGAATTATAGAGAATGGTGCTCTTATCGGGTTTGCCGTCGGCCGTTTTGCCCCAGCGCATTTTGTCCACACGGTACAACTGGGCTGAGTCAAGGGGGACTCGGCGTTGGTGTTCACCTACGGGCCATGGCTCAACGTTCTCATAGTCAATGTGCCAATGGGCCAGCTCGCGGCCTGCTGACGAGAATGCCCAGAATAGGGTAGAATTCCCGGCAAAAGGAATGCGGGGCAACATCTTTTTGAGGTCATCCGCAAACTGGGTGCGGTAGTCCGGCGCGTGCAGCACGCCGTAAACATAATAGAAAATATCTTCTTTGGTCACTTCTGGGCCGACCCGCTGTCGAAATTCTTGATAGGCCCAATCGGTAATCGCATCATGGCGAATCCAGCGATGCTCAGTCGGCTCATCCTCAAAACTGGTAATTTGGCCGGGGAATTCCTTGGTGTCGGTCGCGTCGGTGTAGGAATAGAGGGGGAAGCATTGGCCATTAGCATGAAGTTGGATATCGGGAACATTGTCAGAGATAAGACATGAAAATTCTTTGGTGACTCCCGTTCCCGTCAGTGATATCACACGGTTCTCTACCGTACTATCTGGGAAGATTTTGGGAATTTGGTAAACCATATCATTGAAAGCTTTGTCAAAGTAGAGCCACTGCTTAGTAAACGGCCGATATGAAGACGGGACAATATGGGGCAGATTAAAAGCATGGCGTTTAGCATTAACGAGATCGTGCTTCAGTCCTCGGGACCAGCTAATCTTATGAGGATTAAAATCTATATAAGACTCAGCTTCTTTCAGCGAAATCGAACGCTCAAACTTATTCTGCAATCGCGTCACTTGATGGTCGTAATTTGTGATCATCGTAGTCATATTGGCGGTTAAAGCTTGCCGAGAAAAATTATAGGCCCAAGCATCACGGCTCGTTGCGATTCCTCGCGAATACGTACCAAACAATGTTTTGACTCCTACAGCCTTCTTATCGCCTAAAGGAATCAACTGTTCAAAGGTCTCGCTGCGTTGATGAATCCAATCTCCAGCCTCATTTGGTTCAAGCAGTGTCCACTCGACTTGACGAATACTTTCTGCTTGCCTAATCCGTTGCAGTTTGTCCTCCTGCGTCAGATAATCCCCGATGTCGTGATAATAAAGTTGAGCGGTGGCTGCTTTCTGTGCCGGATTTTTGACCAGAATGGTAATGGCGACTGGAGCTCGACTACCAGAGCCGAACACATTGCCGCTTTCCTTACGACGTTGCTCTCCTTGCGTTCGTGCATTCCCGCGCAAATTCCAACAATAGAGGGTACTGAATTCCTCTGCCAAGCACTGGCGCAACCCGTCAGCCGTATTGCTGTCAATAAACGATCCATTCGTGACAAAACCAATGACGCCTTGGGTGCCAATCCGCTCGCTCGCCCACTTAATGGCACGGATATAGGAGTCGTATAAGCTGTTCTTGTTTGTCGCGACAGATCTTTGGGCATACGTCTCGCGAATCTTCTTGTCGAGAGCTGGATAGACAACGTTCTTATTATTATCATTCTCGCTATCCTGTCCAGCGGAATACGGTGGATTTCCCACAATCACCCGAATCTCTGTCGCATTCTCTTTCACCAACCGCGCATTATTCTCCGGTAAATATTCTTGACCCAGGAAGTCCTTGCGGCTCTCGCCTTGCTGAAAGGTGTCCGTCAGCACAATCCCCGGAAAGGGCGTGTACGCCTGCCCCGAGAGCCGGTGATAGGTTTCCTCAATGTTGATGACGGCAATGTAGTAGGCGAGCAAGACCAGTTCGTTGGCATGCAGCTCCTCTAAGTATTTACGTTCGAGGTCTTCCCGGCGAATGAGGCCCGACTGCAGTAGCCGGACCAAAAAGGTCCCTGTGCCGGTAAAGGGATCCAGAATATGCACAGACTTTGCGCTCAGACTGGTATCAAACTCTTGTTCGAGCACGTCATTCACGCTATGCAGAATAAAGTCGACAATCTCCACTGGGGTATAGACAATGCCCAAACGGTCTGCGGTCTTCTTCAGGGCCACCCGGAAGAACTTATCATAAATCTTGAGAATGAGTTTCTGCTTCCCCTCAGCGGTTTCAATGCCGCCGGCCTGCCGTTGCACTTCTTTCTGGATTTCTTGCAATAGCTTGTCTTCGACTTTCTCCATCGAGGCTTTATCTTTCCAGAGAGCATGCGACTCAAAGACCGCCAAGACGTCTTCCATCGATCGGGACACGGGGTTGTTCTGGGTAAAGGCGTAGCCCTCGAATAGAGCATCAAAGATGGGTTTCGTGACCATATGTTGCGCCAGCATTTCCAAAGCGTCATCCGTGCTTACCTGGTCATTCAAATTCTCGTGTAAGCCACCGAGAAAGCCCTCGAATGCTTGCTGTGCTTCACGAGACCTTTCGTCCGTACCTTGGAGGATAGCGCGCATATGGGCTTGATAGGTGACGGTAATGCCGGCCACTTTGCGGGCCCATTCATCCCAGTATTCCCGGTCGCCCACTTTGTTGACAATCTTGGCATAGAACAGTTTCTCCCACCGCTCGGCGGGAAACAGAGGCAACTGGTCAAAATCTTTTGTGCCGGGTTTGCCGACCACCCGGATTTTTCGGCTGCGCTGGTTGAATTCCAGATGATTGATTTCATCGTTAAAGTGGTCATCATGGGCCCGCAAGGCATTCAAGACCTGCCAGACGACCCGGTAGGGTTTCGTTTCATCCAGGGTCACTTCGGGGTCGCCGCCTGCCGGAATGACCACAGGGAGCACAATATATCCGTATTTCTTACCCTCGGCTTTACGCATCACACGGCCCACGGCCTGCACCACGTCCACTTGTGAATCACGCGGCTGCATGAACACCACCGCATCAAGTGCCGGAACATCTACACCTTCGGTCAAACACCGGGCGTTGGTCAAAATGCGGCAGTGATTCGGATTCGTTTCGTCTTGGAGCCAGGTGAGCGCCGCCTGACGGTTCGCGACATTCATGGTGCCATCGACGTGCTGTGCTTCACAGATTACCGGGTTAATCCGTTCCGCGTCTTTGACTTGTGTCGCATTAAAGAGATTGCGAATTTGCACGGAATCTTTGATGGCATTGGTAAACGCGA
>JAKAAS010000073.1 GCA_021802225.1 Bacillota bacterium | reverse complement strand
TTTGCCCGCTGGATTTTCATAGGCGGACCGCCGGATACGCGGCTAAGCGTGGGACACCTTCACCGAATTGTGGACTATGACCGGGACAATCTCACCTTGGAAGTCGAGGCGGGAGCTCTTGCTCGAGACGTGGCGGCGCTTTTACGCAGCGACGGATTGGACATTCCTTCCCTGCCGGCGGGCGGGGTCGACACGGTGGGCGGACTGGTGGCCTCCAATGCCCGCAACTGGCGGCACAGTTATGGGTTCGGCTGGCGGGATGCGGTGTTGGGCGTTGAGTGGGTCGACGGGCAGGGACAGATTTTGCGTTTCGGACGCAAGACAATGAAAAACGTGGCGGGGTATGATGTCACCAAATTGGCCGTAGGGTCGTGGGGACGCCTCGGAGTCATCTCTAAACTGATTCTGCGGTTGCAGCCTTACGCCAGCCATCGACTTTTTGGGTATGTTCAAGAGGCGGACACGGCTCCGCTGCTAAGTTTGGCGCATCAACTGGCTGGCCGGCCAACCCGTCCTGACGGCATGGTATTTACCCGCATGACGTCTAGCGAAGGTCGTTTGTGGTTTTCACATGACAGCGTAGGGCAAGACAGCACACAACAAACGGTCGAAGAGGTCTGTGCCCAAGGGGGGCTGGCGGCACACTGGCTGGACGATTCCGCCTGGGTGGACTGGGAGAACGAGCGGGCGTCGGCTCTGAACCGTGCGCTGGCGCACGGTGTCTATCTGGAAGGGGGAGGCAAGCCACAGGATCTTGGCCGCATCGTGGACGCAGTCGGGGCAGCAGTGCCGCTGATCTGCTATCCGGGATCCGGGGCGTATGAAGTGTTTGCCTGCACAGACGACCTGCCATCCTTGCCTGGAATGGCACGCCGGCTGTCGCGAACCGTCTGCTGGGAGCATCCGCGGGGGCCATGGGAAGACCTCTCCCGGCGCATTGAACAGGTTTTTGATCCCCTGTCCCTTTTTTCAAAACCCCGGCCGGGGCAGCCAGAAAGGAGCATATGATGGACGCATCGCGAGTCTGGAATGAGACCCTTAACGAGATTGACCACTGCAACAAATGTGGGTTCTGCCTTCCGGCTTGCCCAACCTATCAGCTCACTGGGGATGAACTGGCTTCTCCCCGCGGGCGCATTGCCATGGTGGAAGCGGTGGCCCGGGGCGAGATGGCCGTGGGGCCGGGCCTGGAGCAGGCGTTGACGTATTGTCTGGAGTGCCGCGCGTGTGAAACCGCATGCCCCTCTGGTGTCCGCTATCACCGGATCCTGTCGGCAGGGAGAACCGCGTTGACCGCCTTCCGCCCCCGCCGTGTAGGATGGGCCGCACGCCAAATGCTGCGGTTGGTCAAACATCCACGGATGCTCAGGAGCGTGAGCACGCTGTCCAATCATCTTAAAATGATGCCGGTGCCGGCCCCCCTGAAACCCTTGAAGCCCTTGCTAGGGTACGAAGAACGGCAGATTCCCGTGCGCTCCTCGCCCCTCTCTCCTCAACGAGGGGTCGAGTTCTTTGAAGGCTGTGTGATGTCGGCGATATTTCCAGACGCAAATCGCGCGGCGAAAAACCTCTTGCAGCGAGGCGGCCTCGGCATCGACAGCCCCACGACTCAGCAATGTTGCGGGGCTTTACATCTGCACGCCGGCCACGTCCAGGAGGCACAGGGACTGGCTCGGACTAATATTCAGGCCTTTGAACGATCGTCGGCCGACGCGCTGATTGTGAATACGGCTGGCGGGTGTGGCGCGATGCTCATGGAGTACGGAGAACTGCTGCAAGACGACCCCGTGTGGGCGCAACGGGCCCAAGCATTTAGCGCGCGCGTGCGCGACTGGACGACGGTATTTCGCTCAGTCGCGGCCGGAGTGCCCCTGGCCGGAACCGGAGAACGAGTCATTATGCAAAACTCTTGTCATTTGGTGAATGTGGAACAGGCGGGGCCGGATGCAGAATTCTTAGCCAGCCATGTGGCGGGGGACATTTTCGTCCGATTTGCTGGCCAGGATAGCTGCTGTGGATCCGCCGGCCTATACAATATTGAACATCCCGCATGGGCCCTCGCAATATTGGACAAGAAAATGGAAGCTGTGGCCTTGACCCATCCTGACCGCATCCTCGTCAACAATCCTGGGTGCCATTTGCAAATGCGCTGGGGAGCCCTGCGCAGCAACATGCCGGCGGGCAGTGTGGAACACTTGGCGACGTATCTGGAACGCGCTGCTCAACGGGCTGCCTCGGAGAGGAGGGTTACTCGAGAATCTCTAGACACAGGGGCGTGACAAGGAATCGCCACCCTCTGGCTGATTGTATGGCCCGGCTGTCCATGCCTATTGTGTACCGGGGTGTGGCCGGACACTGCCCGTACGATTACCGCCCGTGAACTGCAGTGGCTCTTGGATGGGTTAGCCTTGGAACAGCGTGAAGTCCATCCGCCCGTCCAGGCCCCGCGTCGCGCTGTAAGTGCCGCACCGTCAAAACTTTTACCGGACAACTTCGCACCGATACGTTACCCAAGGAGGCTCTTTGTCAAAGCCGGTAAGGAAGATTTACCGCATGAAAAGCACACGATAGGCATGAACCGTCTCCCGCACTGTTCAGCCTATATCACCGACTTTGAGAAAGAGCCAATTACTATAGTCCACCCGCTGCGGGGTGTCTAGCACTACTTATGGGGACGCTGAATAGTGACATAAGAAATATATGTCCGAGGTTCTACAAATGGCGGTTTTAGAGAATAGTGCTTTGTAGGTGGACTTTGCCGGATGACCGGATTAATCAGAGGTCTTCTGCCTCATGACAATAGCCACTGGGCCAACATTTCGACGGCCGCGTCGGTTCGTTTCTCGACTTGATCACGACTTGTAAGACGGTCCAAGAGGAGTCCCCGCATGGCTGCAACTACTAGTGTGCTCTTCTCTCGAGCCGCGACTGGGGGTACGCCCTCACGTTCTAATAAGGCTTGAATTCGCACAAGCCAATCGGATATCACATGATCCAAAAAATCCTGATGTTCTGCAGGCTGCTTCAGTGCTAAAGCCCATACTTGGAACAGCAAATCAATGCGGCATTCTTGGTGAGGATTCTGCCAAAGTTTGTACCAAGATTGTCGGATAAATTCGGCTGCTGAAGTCGATTCGCATTGTTTGGTAAGATTCTCAAATTGCTGACTGCGAAATCGCGCAATGATGGCGGATAATAAAAATTCTCGCGATCCAAAATAGTATAGCAGGGTACGCGGGCTAATTCCTAAATCTTTCGCTAGCGGACGCAACGTTAGATCGAGAACGCCCATACGACAGACATAACGTGTGGCTTTGTCTAAGAGTTCATCACGACGTGTAATGTCAGCGGCCATCTTTCGGTGAGGCGGTATTGTGTGCGGTGCTTGGCGATCGGTTTCTGTCAATGGTTAATCCCCCTCGTATACAGATAGTGAGCTTGGATCTACTTCCTTAGGGAAGAGGGTCCCCCCGGTTGCCGATTCCGGCCCTGGCCAGGGCCGGAATCGGCAACGAGCTCGGTCTTAGGAATGTTTGTGATTTCTAAATATTGAATGGCGAGTACATGAAACATCCATTGGCGTGCTGTGCATGGGATGACTATTCCTGCCTCGTGGATTCATTATACCAAATGTCATACACCAGTTGGCCGATGTCCAAGTTGAGGCATTACACGATGGGGCCAACCTCTGACAAGGGATTCGTCCCATTAGAAGGGGTGAAGGGTTTAATATTGCAAGAAAATTCGAATGTCTCATTGACGAGGGTGCCGTTCCTGCTTAAAATATGTGTGAAACAGTTGGTTCAACGACTCCCCTACATCAATTTCCGAGTGGACGTCTGGGGAAGTTTGTAGATGGAGGGAAATCTCAATGAGCGGAGCAGTGCCGTTGATCCGGCGGGTTGGAACAGTTTCTCTTGCTGCAGTGTTCGTGATGGCGGGCTTATTTTTCCCATGGGAAACAATGACCTATGCCCAATCGTCTAACGAGCAGTTGATCCAGTGTTCGAGTCCCCAAACCGGGGTTTACGTTGTGATCAGAGGCGTCCGTTTTGGGATTCCGGATCCGGCTAATCTAGCGGCGCTGGGATTCTCATTTTCTAACGTCCAACAAGTCTCTAATAGTCAAATGAATAGTTATCCTACCACGCCGACGGCTTTGCCGAATGGGACCCTGATTCAGGCACCTGCGGTTAACCAGGACGGCACCCCAGTTACGGGCGTATTTGTGATCATTGATGGAGTGAGGTTTGGTGTCCCGGATCCGGCAAATCTGTCTGCAATAGCAGGGTCCTCTCCGGTGATCTACCCGATTCCCTACAACGACCTGATGGCCATACCCACGTCCGCATCGGCTCTACCAAACGGAACATTACTCCAGGCACCTGGAGTATCTCAGGATGGCACCCCAGGGACCGGGGTGTTCGTGGTCATGGGTGGGCAACGGTATGGTGTGGCGTCACCCACTGCACTGGCAGCCATTGGCGGGAGTTTCTCGAACGTCAACGCGATTCCATATACCGATCTCATGGCGATTCCGGCGGGACCAGGGCCATCTATCAGTGTGGGTGGATCTGGGGCGGGAACGTATTCGCAGGGAACATCACAATCCATCACTTTTCAAGCGAGTTCTTCCGGTCCAGCCGTCTCGGGCATCGCAGCCAGCTGGGATAGCCCGCCCTCAATAGACACTATGCAGGGGGGCACCAGTGGAGCGGTTTCGCTGTCGTCACTGTCACCCGGAACTCATACCCTGTATATCGAAGCATGGAATGCGGCGGGCGACGCTTCCCCCATCGCTCAGGTGGGGCCGTTTACGATTAATCAACCAGCAGCGCCCCCGGCCATCACGGGCTTCTCACCTACGCTGACAGCCTCGAGTACGGCACAGTGGCTGACGATTTCGGGGAGCGGGTTTCAGCCAGGGGCGAGTGTGGTCCTCAATACTGACGGGGTGAACTACCCGGTCTCCGGCGTCCAAGTGAGCAACAGCAATACGATCCGCATTGACCTCAATACATCGGCGCAGGGTGCAGGGACGTGGATGGCCCAGGTGACCAATCCGGATGGCCAGCGGTCCAATGTATTGCCGTTTCATGTGAATGCACCATTTGCGACCGCTGTCGGAAGCACGCAAGGTGTCAATCCGAAGTTATTAGATGGCAGTCTTGTAACTATTTCGGGTGGGACTGAAGTGAAAGCATCGGCTAATTGGTCAGGATTGACGTCATCTCATGCTGACGTCAAAGTGACGTTGACAGATAACTTGATCAATCCACCATCGCCATTACCTCAAGTGGGAATTTCGTACTTTGTGGAGGCTTCGGTCCCAGGTAGTTCGCAGAACTGGTATGCGATTTTGGTGCCTGGGCTGACTCTGACTACTCCCTCGTTCGTGTTGAATCCTGAACAACATGTTGAAGTGAAGGCCTCACTCACCCCATTTAATTTGTCTCCATCTCAAACAGAAGGAATGACTGCGCTCATGGGGCTCGCAGACACATTGTCTTTTGCAGATGGGATGGGTCGGGGAGGCGGAGCCAATCTCGCCTTATTGGGGCGTCATCTCATTCAAGTCGGACAAGGGTCCAGTCAAAATCTAATTCTGAATCAGATACAAGGACAATTGGGTAGCTTCGTCAATGTTGGCACCGACGTAGCCCATGGGAATGTGTTAGCTCTTATCCAGGATTTGCCGCCTGTGGCTGCGGAAGCTCCTGATTGGTTGCCGCCGGTGTTGACTACGATGGGAGTTTCTGACAGTGCAGCTGTCAGTGCTGCTGGCATTGTGGGA
The DNA here is from genome assembly GCA_021802225.1 of Bacillota bacterium. Next base: position 1,593 of record JAKAAS010000073.1, on the reverse strand, counting down.
GGCATGGGTGGACTCATAGGAACCGCGGTAACGACGGGATGGTTGTTGGGCGATGCTGGTGCCACATTAGTGATTGGCGCTTTCCTCAATCAGGGCACGATGATAACATTTAGTTATGTGCCAATGCAGTCTCCTCCGATCCCTGTAGTGGCGAATGCAGTGCACATTACGAATTTCATCGCGAGAGCCAACGGACTCATTGAAGTGACAGGTCAGGGCTTCGGGTCACAGCAGCCTCAGTACACACCTGCACCGGGAGAAAATCCTTCTCCATTCGCGGGAGATACGAGAGTAGTGTCCATCCGAGATGAGACAAGCGGATGGGATGCGGGACAAATTGGAAATGTGGTCGCTCTTTCGCAAGGGTGGTGGACTCCGACGTCGCTGGGCTTTGGAATGGCAGGGGGGTACCTGGCGAATAATTGGGTGATGAAGCCCGGCAATGTCATGCAAATCACTTTGGACATCGGAGGCAATATTGCTACAGCGACGACCACGGTGCCAGCCGCGACCATCAATTCCACGCGCACGGAAAACGTTAGTCCGGTAACCGGTGGAGTGACGGGCAGCGGCTGGACGATGTCCTCTAGCGGGGGGAATGCCGTAACTAATGGTAAGTCTTGGTACGCAAAGTCGGTGAGTGGCGCCTTCACGGCATGGACGCACTTTGCTAACCCAGAGGCAGAAAACTCCAATATTGGAGGAAACTACAGTGTCAGAATGTGGGTGCCGAGCGGAGACGCCAATGCCGCCCCGGTTACTTATAATATCTGGCATAACGGCACCATGAGCTATGTACGGATCAACCAGGCACCCATATTTGGGTGGGTCAACTTGGGCACCTATTGGTTTGGAAATGGTCATAAGGCCTACGTTGGCGTAAACAACAACACGGGAACGTCGGGGCAATTAGTAGGGGTTGCAGCAGTACAATTCGTGTATCAGGGACAGCAGGCAGAGTAATTTCATTAGAAGGGAGAAGAAGGCGATGAAGCGCCAATGCCTTGCTGCAGGTATCGCGGTAAGGGTCCGCAACAACTTATTATGGAGGTCAGCTTGTGGGACGAAGGGTAGCAGGGGTAACCTCTTCGGACTCGTGGAGTCGTATCCCTAAACTCACCGGCCCCGTTGACAGACATCCGGGATGCGGTGTTGAATGGCGGAGTCGGTACCGAACGAGGAATTTGTTCGGCCATAGGAGGACTCGGTTCCACTATGGCCGAAACTTCGAACCTTGGTAATAGACGGATGTGTTAGGTGCTGAAGGTTCTTGGTTACTGTAAAGTAATGCTGAACCTCCTTGCTGGTCAAGGAGGTTCAGTATCTGCTTTGTATTACTTGAGTTTTGGTGCACCTAGAAAACTGACAATTTCGAGCCGGGGCAATTTCGGTCTCCACAAGGATTAACCTTCCACGGAGAATCGAGTTTTTAGTAGGCGTTCGCGAGAATGGGTGCTAAGCATAAATCTTACATTTCGCACCCCTGGGGGAAGGGGTGGGTAGGTAAAGGGGAGCCTCGGGGCTTGGCCGTGTTGGCGAGTTTCCCTTGGGCGTCCCCCTCCCTGCAGAACCGGACGTGCGGAATTACCGCAT
>JAKAAS010000072.1 GCA_021802225.1 Bacillota bacterium | reverse complement strand
CCAGCCGCGGTCTTGCGATCGGTTTTGAATGGTGATGCATTGATGGCTCATGATTCCCGAATTTTACTGGAGTGCCGCGAGGTGCTGGCTAGACCGAAGTTTGGCTTTTCACCGGTGTTGGCCGCGTCACCGCCTCCCGGCGATTGGCGGCATTCTCGCATGGATAGGCCCACTGGAATACGTGTCCTTTCTGGGACATAGCATCAAGGGAAGTCCCATGACGAGGTGGCGCCAATGGAAGAACGACAACCCAGCCGTACCGCAACCCTGATTACCGGTTTCACCATGCTTTTGCTGACAATCATGCTGATTGTGTTTTCTGAACACGGTTATCATGCCACGGTGGACGCGCTGAAATTGTTTTTTGAAGTGGTCTTCCCGTCTCTCTTGCCCTTTTTCATCCTCTCCGACGTCCTTCTGTCTACGGGGATCGTTCATTATCTGGGGGTATATTTTGAGCCCCTGATGCGCCCGCTGTTCAATGTGCCGGGGGTGGGGTCTTTTGTGTTTTCCATGGGCCTGGCCGCAGGTTACCCGATGGACGCCGTGCTGACGGCCAAATTCCGGCGCCAAAACCTGTGCAGCAAGGTGGAGGGGGAGCGTCTGCTGGCTTTTTCGAACTCGGCAGATCCTCTCTTTCTCTTTGGGGCGGTCGCCGTGGGAATGTTTGGCCAGCCGGCTTTGGGAGCGGTGCTGGCCTTGGCCCACTACACCTCCGTGCTGATGGTGGGCCTGACGTTCCGGTTTTATGGGCGGCGCGGCGAGGCCAGACGCAACGATGAGGGTGTCATGCTGCGGGGCATTCACAAGAGGGCTATGGAAGCTCTCATGCGGGGGCGCCAGGAAGATGGGCGGCCTTACGGACAGGTGATCAACCAGGCTATCTCTGAAACGATGGGCACGCTGTTTATGATTATGAGTTTCATGGTTCTATTTGCGGTACTGCTCAAAGTGCTGACGGTTACGGGGCTGATGGTGGTCTTGACGGCTCCCTTGGGGGCGCTGTTTCATGTCATTGGTCTCTCCCGCAATTTGGTTCCGGCAGCGGTCAAAGGATTATTTGAAATTGACCTGGGCTCGGCTGCTGCGGCGCAGGCCTCGGCACCCCTGTTGCAGAAGCTGGTGGTGGTATCTGCGGTGGTGGCTTGGTCCGGGCTGTCCGTGCACGGGCAGGTGGCTTCAGTGCTGGCCGACACGGATATTTCCATGAAGCCGTACTTCATGGCCAGAGCGCTGCATGCGGTGTATGCCGGCATCATGACGCTAGTGTTTTTCAGGCCGGTGGAACTGGCTCTGGGGGGACTGACGCTGCCTGCTTTTGCCGACCGGGACTTTCTGGTGGTGGCGCCGACCGCGCCCACAATGATGGATGCATTTCACGTGACTCTATTGATTATGGCGCTATCTCTGGCTATTTTGGCTCTTGGCACGGTGGTCGTGGCCGCCGTCCGCGCGCTGCGGCTGGAATGGCTCGGAGCCCGCTTCCGCTGAAGAGAGCTCCCGCCTTTCTTGCACCCCCCGCTTTCCGCTGCATACCTTAGAGGGAAAAGCGACATCTAGGGGTGGGGTGAGCCGCGTGGTCCATGAACTGGGAGTAGCGCTGGCGGTGATTGCGGCGTTGGTGGTCAGCCGCCAGCCGCTCACGTCCGCCACCGTGTGCCGCCTGTCTGCCCTGGCTGGGGAATTCATCTATTTCACCCGGTGGGCCCCAGAAGTGGGGGTGTGGCTGTTTGCAGTGGCCGTGGTCGGCAGCGTGGCATCATGGTTTAGGCTAAATCGGGGCCCCGTGGCAGAGATCACAGAAATTGTGGCGTGGACTTGGATGGCCTTGGCGATCTGGTGAAGTTTGCTATGATGACTGTATCAACGGCAGCGAGGTGAGCGGTGTTTGACTTGACGACCCACTTGGGGGTTCCGTTTTCATGGACAGGCCATCAGGAAGATCCGCTGTACCCTTTGATTGACGGGGCATTTGACCATCATGTGGCCCGGAGTCTGGACGAGTTGCGACCTTTTTTGGAAGATCCGGACGCGCGCGGTTCGCAGTACGTATATCACGTCTATGAAGGCGTGCATTTGAAAAGTGAGGAATCCCGATTCCGTTCCCTGGGAATCGGCGTGGACCTGACCATCATGTGGCCGGGGTCGCTAAGCGCGGAGTGGATCAAGACGGCGGGGCATTTTCATTCAGCGGCCGACAGTGAGGAATTGCGGGCCGAACTGGTGGAAGTGGTGCAGGGTCAGGCCTTGTTCCTGCTGCAGTCGGGGGCGCGGGACCGCATTGACGATCTGGTGCTGATATCGGCTGGGCCCGGAGACTGGGTGTTTGTCCCTCCTGGCTACGGGCATGTCAGCCTCAATGCCGGAGAGGATGTGCTGGCGCTGGCTTGCGCCCATGCGGCAGATATCTATCTGGAATACGAGGAAATGGCGCGCCACCGCGGGGCGGGACTGTGGATCGGGCCGGAGGGGATGCGGGCAAATCCCAGCTACCTCAGGGTTCCGCCCCTCAAGAGGCTTGCCGCGCGGGAGTTGATTCCCCATCCCGGCCGGGACCCGCTGTATCAGATGGCAAGCCGGGGCGGGGCGCCGCTGGATTTTCTGCGGGACCCGCGGCAGCCGCCGCCTTGGCGGTAAGAAGGCGCGAAGGGATTAGGGAACGAGCTGCAGATCTTGCGCATGATAGCGCTCAAGGACTGCCTTGAAGGCTTGCTCGGGGGATTCCACACACATGACTAGGCCCCCCTGTTCAAGAATGTCGGCATACTTTTTGGCCCATGTCCTATTCATCCCCAGACGGTAAATGTGATGCTGCACATCCAGGAAAGGATACGGGGCGACAGCGTGCGTCAGTGGACCCAAGACCAGCACCGCGAGGTCCGGCTGGCGCAGTAAAACGGAAACGGCCGCACTGGCCTGTATGGTTTCAATGCAGGATAGCAGTGTCTGGGGGTTCTTAAACCATCCGAAAATCCGTGGCATCAAACCACCTCCGCCACTAGTATCTGCTCTTTTTTGCAATCCATAATGGAAATTGGGTCCATTTTGGAAGCGAGGGCCATCCTTATTGGGGGATGGCCCTCGCTTCCGGCATTTATTGCGGATTGGCGGGATCGCCCCGGCCTGCGGCCTGTATGAAAAGGTGGGCGAGCTCGTGCTTCTCATCGTCTTCGGCGACACTCCATGAGGTATACGCCAGCCAGTCGTCGGGCTTCTGCCAGGTGTGTTGTTTTTTGGCGACCTGGTTTCCGATGTCGACGAGTCTCCCGTGCAGATCGTCCGCGCTCTCTGGAGTGTAATTTTCCTGGACGTAGGTCCACACAGTGTCCAGCGTGGTCGGAATGTCAATGTTCTTCATAGTCTCCCACCTCCGCCCATAGCCTGTGTAACGCACTCAAAACTATGCAGCAGGAGTCTTCGCTCCTTACAGGTCCAAGCCGGCCAAACGGGCCGACAGCCAAGAACCGGCGTGATCTTCCGTGTGCCGGATCCACTGGCTGACCACCAGCCACCACGTTTGCCACGGTTTTAGGGGCACACTGTGGACTTTGTGGGAGATCGTGGAAGGGTCCAGCAGCGGGCGCGGTTGTGTCGTGTGCGCCGGAGGCTTGGGGTGGGAGATAGTGGACGGCAATTGCACCTGGGCAAAGTTGTAGTGATAGTTGATGGCGATCTGCGATGAGGCTTGCGCGGCCGTCAGAGCGGAGGGCGAGTAGTTCCAGTTTACAGTGATATCCTTGCGGATGCCGTCGTACAGCCCAATATGCCAGTGGTCCTGCAACGAGGCAAAGTAGCCGTAGGCGCCCCAGGTGGGGTCGGCTACGACCCACCCGACGCTGGGCAGGTAAAACTCGGTCCACTGGTGAAACCCGCCCTGGCCGCTGCCGTTGCTGGTCACATAGCCGCCCACGAAGCGGGCCGGAATTTTAGCGGTGCGCAGCAATCCCACGTACAGATCCGCAATATCGCTGCAGATGCCAAGGTGGCTCTCAGCGGTCGCCACCGCGCTGCCAGATGCTTTCAGAGAATAATTATAATGGATGTTGGCGACAATCCACTGGAAAATGGCGTGAGCTTTCTGCTCGGGATTTTGCCCAGGCTTAATGACAGAGTCGTCGATGCTTTCCAGCACCGGGGAGTCCGTGTTCACTTCCTGTGCTTCCTGGGCCGGATTGGTGTAGGCTTTGTACACGGCGCTGTGGGTATTGTAGGGCGGGTAGGTCAGAGGCAGTTTGTAGCTGACTTCCGAAGACGTGGCCGTATAGCGCAAGGAGAGCGTAACGGTCTGGTGGGGGGCGATGGCGCTCCACATAAATGAACCAATCAAGTTGCCATACTGGTCATGGCGCAGACTGACGGGACGGACGCTCTCGGAAACCAGGCGGACCTGCGAGTAGCTGGTCTCCGGCGCCAGCAACACCACATTGGCCTTCACGTCGTAGGCTTCGGCGGATTCCGTGTTGGTCAGGGTAATGGTCTGGGTAAAGGTGTAATAGGCTGGCAAGGTCGGAATCGCATCCGCCGAGGCGATGCTGGTGTTTTCCTGCGCGGCCTGTACACCGGGATTCCAACTGACGATCCCCGAGAGCACAATCACCATGCTTAATGTCATAAAGCGCTTAACACCCACGGCCTATCCCCCTAGTTGATTAACATAAGTATTATACTGGCCGTCACCGCAAGAGGGAACTGACCTTTCATAGGGGATCAAGGATTTTACTGGGGGAAATGGGAGAAATTCCAAGATAATTGGGGTCTAGGAGGGGAGGCCGGGAGTACCCGGCCTTTAGCGTATTTTTTCCACTTCTGACCGAATATCTTCCAGTTTCACGTACCGGTCGCAAGCATTTTCCAGTTCCGCGGAAATCATGCCGCGGGTGCCTACACCGATAATTTCTTTCCCGCGCGAGCGAATCAGCTCGACTGCCCGCTCAAAGTCGCCGTCGCCGGACATGAGGACGGCCACATCATAGCGGTTGACCGTGCTGAACATGTCAATCACAATTTCGATGTCCAAGTTGGCCCGCCGGATGACGGAACTGGAGCTCTGATCCATGGTCTCCTTGATAGACTTCTCCCGGATTGTGAACCCCAGATGGCGCAGAGCCGTCAGGAAGTCCCGCTGGGAGTTGTCAGGAGGCACTTGCACCCCGGTGTAATAGAACGCATTGTAAATTTCCCTGCCTCTGGTAAAGTATTCGATGACCCGGGCAAAATCCAGATGCCATCCCAAGACCCGCTGCGCGTAAAACATGTTTGCGCCGTCAACAAAAATTGCCACCCGTTCATTGCTGTAATCCACGTTGTCCTCCTCATGAGTCAGATGCTTTTATATTGCGCGCACCTCATTGTCGGCTGTTATCTTTAACACGCTAAACAGTAAGCCACTCTTATCATACTTAATCCTGCGCCAAACGCTAAGTATTTATAAACCCGCGGCCGAAGAAATTTGTGTGCGGAACGGGCTTTTCGTTATATGATCGGACATAAAGATGAGGGGATGATAAAGATTTCGGGTGTGCGCATTGTGGTCATTGGGGGCGGGAGCTCCTATACCCCGGAGTTGATGTCCGGGTTGCTCAAAGCTCAGGACCTGCCCGTGGAGAGTGTCACGCTGGTTGACGTGCCTGAGGGCAAGGAAAAGCTGGAAATTGTGCGCCTGTTCTGCCAGCGCCTCATTGATGGGGCGGGGTCAAGCATCCATCTGCAGACGGCGCTCGACCGCCATGAGGCGTTGGCGCAAGCGGATTTTGTATTGAGCCAGTTCCGTGCCGGGGGGCTGGAGGCCCGCGCCCGTGATGAGCGGATCCCCTTGCGCTACGGCGCTATCGGGCAGGAAACGGTAGGGGCGGGGGGCTTTGCCAATGCCCTGCGCACTATTCCTGTGACAATAGGATTGGCCCGCGAGCTGGAATCAGTCAATCCGGACGCCTGGCTGATTAATTTCACCAATCCTTCGGGGATGGTGACAGAGGCCCTGCTGCGCCATACTAGGGTGCGCAGCATCGGCTTGTGCAATGTGCCCATTACCATTGAACGCACCATCGCGCAGGCCTTGCAAGTGCCTCCCGAGGCGGTGTCCCTGGATTTTTTTGGACTGAATCACCTGTCTTTTGCCCGGGGGGTCTATGTCAACGGGAAAAATATCACCCCGCTGGTGCTGGAATTTCTCAAGAACCCGCAGACGCAGGTGGCCAATATTCCCGACCAAGAGTGGGACCGGGATGTGCTGGATGCGGTGGGAATGCTCCCCAATCCCTATCTCCAGTACTACTGGAATCCCGGTGAGATGCTTAGCCGCGAGCAAAGCGCGCTGGCGGCAGGAAAAGGCACGCGGGCCAATGAGGTGATGGCTGTCGAGAAGTCGCTCTTCCAGGCGTATCAGGATCCCAGCCAACGGACACTGCCGGAGGCCTTGATGCAGCGGGGCGGCGCATATTACAGCACCGTCGCAGTCATGCTAATCGAATCTCTTGCCCTCAACAGGCGCCGGGAGATTGTGGTGAATGTCCGCAATGGGCACGCGCTGCCCGAACTGCCTGAGAGCAGCGTGGTGGAAGTGCCGGCAGTGGTCGATGGACGGGGCGCGGTGGCCTTGGAGTGCGGCCCGATGCCAGCCTCGGTGAGGGGGCTGATCCAGCAAGTGAAGGCTTACGAGGAACTGACGATTGAGGCGGCCATGACAGGGAGCCGCAAGACGGCTCTGACCGCTCTGATGAATAATCCGCTGGTGCCTTCGGCTGGTGCGGCGGCGAAAATTCTTGAAGATATTCTCCAAGAGAACGCGGCCTTCCTGCCGCAATTTGCCGTATGAGCGCGGTATATATCGGCGTGGATGGCGGCGCCAGCAAAACTGAAGCGGTGGCAGCGCGAGACGGGAAAATATTGGCCATGGCACGCACCGGGCCCTCCAATCCCCAAGGGCCGGTGGGCTTTGACGGCGCTATGGACGCGGTGGGGCAGGCGGTGTCAGACGTGATGGCCCGAGCAGGAGTCGGTGCCGCGGCCGTCCGGCGGGCCGTGTTGGGGCTGGCCGGGGCAGACTTCCCGGAAGACATCGCCAAGATGACAGAAGGCCTGCAGCAGCGGTTGCCTGGGCTGTCTTTCGCGGTCGTCAATGATACCCAGATTGCCCTGGCCGGCGGGTCCCGGTCCGGGTTTGGTATCGCGGTGATCTGCGGCACCGCCACCAATGTGCTGGCGAGGCGTGCAGACGGGCAACAGTTTTCGGTCGGCGGCCTGGGATATGAGATGGGGGATTACGGCGGGGGGGCGGATCTCGCCCGTGACGTGCTGCACCACGCCTTTCGCAGTGCCGAGGGCAGAGGACCCAAAACCCTGTTGGAGGAGGGGGTGCTGGAGCGCCTCGGGCAGCCCGATTACGCGTCACTGCGCCGGGCCATGTATTTTGGCGCCATTCACCCTTA
>JAKAAS010000071.1 GCA_021802225.1 Bacillota bacterium | reverse complement strand
GCCACAAATCCCGCTCCTCGGGGCGGATCGGTCGCACTTCTAGGGACGCCGTCCAGTGTGGCACCGTCCGACCGCGGATCCTCGCTGTGTCAGTATGCATAGCCCCAAGATAGTAGAGCATCGAAAAAAAGTCCAGTAGGGCTTTGGGGGTTAAGGCGTATCAAGGATTCCCACTACTTTGACGAGGCCTTGACACCCTCACATCTCCTTGATCCGCACTAATCATGAATGTATCATTACAACATGATGTGATAGTGTAAGCCATGCTATTTGAAAGGAGTCCTCGAAATATGCCCTATTCGTTATTGGATTATATTAATCCTGTGACTATTCACATTTTCTATGTGAGATTGCTGCAATGGACGACCATTCTTATGATAATCGTGCTTGTAATTCTGACTATATGGCGCCTGAAAAAATCTAACATCAAATCGACTGTGCTGGATAAACCTGTCGCACTATATCCCCGCGGGTATTCTGTTCTATGGTGGGGTATAGGAATTTTGTGGGTGATCGATGGTTTACTGCAGGCCCAGCCACCTATGGCGACCAGTATGTTCGTCGACATGGACGTGGCAACAAATGTCGCAGGCCAACCCCATTGGCTTCTGACCATCTTGGGAGCCGGCATTCAGGCGTGGACCGACCATCAAATTACCTCTGCCGTAATCGCTGTATTAATACAGGTGTTTATCGGAGTGGGCATTCTATTGGGTTACCGACGCCGATTAGGACGCATTGCTCTATATACCTCGCTTGTGTGGAGCATCCCTGTGTGGATCTATGGGGAAGGCGTGGGCGATTTGTTCGCTTCAGGTGCGTCATGGCTAACCGGAAGTCCCGGCGCCGTTGTTTTCTATATCACCGGTGCTGTTTGGTTGTTACTTCCTGTCCGATACTGGAATACAGGAAAGATCGCCCAATGGACGCGTTATGGAATTGGAGTTGTTTGGCTTATATTGGCAGTTTACCAAGCCCTGCCTTCGGCAGGCTACTGGTCCTCACAGGGACTTTACAATGTTTTCCGTTTTAACACCCTAATGCCTCAGCCAGCAGTGATGTTGATTCCGATATTGTGGGCCATGCACCAATCGGCACTGCACCCGCTGATATGGAACGGTACCATGGTAGCAGTTATGACTGCCATCGGCATCATGATGCTCACCGGCCGCACCGGGAAGGCATTCTGGATATTGACGTTTCTGTGGCTTTCTATCACGTGGTGGTTAGGACAAGATTTTGGGATAGTCGGAGGAGTGGGAACTGACCCTCAAGCGGCTCCACTGATCTTCCTGTTAATGATCGGCGGCTGGTGGTATGCACGGGACGGAGCAACGATCCAGCAAAACCCTCATTCTGTGCGCAAACCAGCACTATGGTTGAAGCAGTTGGCATGGATTCTCAGTGTCACAGCTACGGCAGTGCTTGCATTATTCGGATTTGCAATACCGCAAACCGTCGAAGCGCAGGGAGACGCCCCAAGCCCTGTAATCCATTACCATGCCACACATACCCCGAAGACGTTTGACCCTCAACACTGGTTGCGATATGACAAACAAACCCATACCGTGCATCTGTTAATAGTCGCTTCTGTTAACCAATTTGGCTCTCTCTCATTTGATGGATATTCCAACGGATTTATGACTATCACCATTCCTACCGGGTGGACCGTTTACGCCACGTTTGTGAACAAGCAAGTACTTCTCAAAAATAGCGCGATGATCGTAACTCATTCCCAGTTATTGCGCGGCGGACCATTTACCCCAGCTTTTACTGGATCCACCAGCCCACAACCGGATGCTGGAGTGGATCATGGAATTGTCCAGCATTTTCATTTTGTAGCCGGCACGCATGGACGATATGCCATAGTAAGTGCGGTTCCTGATGGACAGACGGATTCCGGAATGTGGGCCAATTTTCTCGTCAACACGGGGTCACATCCTTCGATTACCGTAAAATAAATTGTCCATGGGCCCCGAGGAACACTGTAAAACTCGAGTTTCGGTGCGCCAAGAAAGCTGACCATTTCGAGCCGGTGGAATTCCGGTCTCCGCAAGGATTAGCCCTCCACGGAGAATCGAGTTTTGGGTGCACGTCCGTGAGGACGTGTGCTCAGCGTAAACCCAAGCGACGTCCAGGCCGTAACCCTTTGGGGTGAAGCGATTGAGCTCCGTTAGAGTATAGTCCGAGGGCGGACCGGGTTCACGCCCTAAATAACGGATAGCGATTGGCATAGGTCTCCAGCAAGTGGTGTTCCATCATGTACATCCGCAAGAACTTGACTTGCGGCTCCAGTAGCGGCACCGTCCGCGCCTTCTGGCCTTTGCCAATCAGTTTGACCGTACCGGGCGGGTCGAGCCGCACCATGGAGGGTGTGAGGTCAATCATCTCCTGCACACGCGCGCCGCTGTCGTACATCAGTGAGAGTAGCGCCAAATCGCGCCGCCCGTTGCGGGTGGATGGATCCGGCCCTTCCAATAACAACCGGATCCCCTCGACGGACAGATAACTGATGACGGATTTCTCCGTGCGCTTGACGAGAATGCTGAGGATCCGTTGCCATTCGGCGAGGCGTTTTGGGTGTTGATATTGCAGATAGCGAACAAATGAGTGCAACGCGGCGAGACGCACGTTGCGGGTCCCGGCGCTGCTGTGCCGGGCGATCTCCATCCACCCGAGAACTTCCACCACAAGATCTTTCCTGATCTGGGCCAGGGTCAACCGTTCGGTGTCCATATCCTTGCGCTCTTTCGCAAAGACCAGGAAGAGAATGAAGGTATCGCGGTAGGACGCGATAGTATGCGGACGCGCCCCCCGTTCCCCTGGGAGGTATCCCGTGAGAAACGCGGTCAGATCCTTCGAAAAGTCAGTCGGTCGCTTCATCGCGCACCTCCGGAAACACGCTGGCGCAGAGATTGTTCACTTGCGCGAGGAGCGAAGGATAGAGATCGGCCACCATTCTGACGTAGTGATCAGTAGCCTCCAGAGGCTGATGGCCAAGATATTCCGAAAGAATCGGCAGCGCATAGTACAGTTCTAACCGTTACAGAAACTTACTCCGGTTCGTTTTCCACTTATTGTTCGCTTTCTGAACGGGGTTCCACGACAGTCTGCCGCCGTAGGGTCAGGCCGTTAACGGTGGGCCGCATCCTAGACAAGCGAGGCGTCCTTCACAACGGCGCTGGGGTTTCCCCCGTGATTCTCGCATGGCGCTGATCCAATATTTTCTTGATGGCCTCTTTGGTCATCCTGATTAAAGCCCCGACTCGACCATGGCCGCTAAGGACTGAATGGCGAATACGTCGCGCAAAAAATCCAAACGACGCATGCGACCTTGCTCTTGCAGCAAGGCGTGCACCCGAAGATCGTGTCCGAACGGCTGGGGCACAGCAGCGTCGGGATTACGTTAGACCTGTATTCGCACATGGTGCCCGGAATGCAGGCCGCCGCGGCTCACGAAATTGACCGGGCCATCACGGATGCTCACAGCAAAAAAATAGAGGACGCCGACAATAAAAAATCGCCGCGTACCACCAATACGCCGCGATCTTTGGGTTCGAATCGGCCCCTGTAGGCCCCTGTTGAGGAAATTCTGTTAGCAATCTGTTAGCAAAACCCGCATTTCTGCATTTTCACGCCACACCTGAAAACCCGGAAACCCTTGCCCTGCCTCAAAAATTTTGGTGCGCCCGCCGGGATTTGAACCTGGGACCTCTTGATTCGTAGTTCACGGGGCCCGTGTTTCATGGTTCTCTGCATTCTACTGTGATCTACTCCCATGCGGGTTTCGGGGATCGGGTGTCTCAGGATTCCCCCTGTTTTTCTTCCTTTCCCTCAGATTTTGCTGGCACCGAGCTGGCACCAGAGGTCATGGCTTGCCCCTCCCACTGGGCCATGGCGGCCGCTCCCATGCCGGGCAAAACGTGGGCATAAAGCTGGAGCGTGATGCCGATATTCGCATGCCCCAGCAACTGGCTCACTACCTGCACGGGCGTCCCGCTGGCGATCATATGAGTCGCGACAGTGTGGCGCAAGCTGTGAATTTTGAGATCTTTCGACAGTCCAGCTTTCTCCAGCAACTCCTTGAATCGTCGGAGGACGGCACGCGGACTGAGCACCCGGCCGTAGCGCGTGGTGAAAATGAATGGAGTGTCATCGTTTCCCCAGTGACTGGCCCAGAGTCGCCGGTCTGTTTCCTGCCGTGTGCGCTGATCGTTTAACGCCCGCACAATCGCGGGCGACAGGCTCAACACCCGCTGACCATGCGCTGTTTTTGGCAATGAGACTTCACGGTGGGGATCCACGATGGCCCGCTGAATCCGTAAAGTATTCTGTGCCCAGTCAATATCGTTCCACTGTAACCCCAACGATTCTCCACGTCTCAGGCCCGTGAGCAAAATCACCAACCACAAGTTTTTTAGGCGATCTGCCTCAATCACCGAAATCAAGGTATGCACCTCGGATAACGAGAGTACCGCCGGTGGCTCCTTGCGTTGTGGGCTGGGCAGGGGAATACTAATCGCAGGGTTCGTGGCGATTAATCCCCATTCGACAGCGCTATTCAGGCTTTTTTTTGCTGTCAACCGAACCAGTCTCAGGGTATCCCGGCTGCGTTCCTCAGAAAGGCGCTGGTAAAGCGTCAGAAAATCGTCAGTGGAGAGAGCTTTGATCGGCACAGATCCCAGCGCATCCCGCAGGTGCTTGGCACTATATCGGTAGGATATCTTACTATTGGCAGCAAGTTTCGACGGGTCGATTACGCGTGCGAACCACTGATCCAGAAATTCGTTGAAAGTAAGATTTGGGGAAGAGCTGTGGATAACGCTGTGGGGATCTCTTTGGGCGGTGGCCCTTTCCTGATCCAGCCACGCCTGAGCGGCAGCTTTCGTGTCAAACGTGCGATTCACCGTCATCCGCTTTTGGGCCCGTGGATCCCATACTTGGAGCCATGCCTGCCAGCGATGCGGCACCTTTTTCAGGTCGCGGGTGATCTCTGCTGGTGTCTTGCCTTCCGCACGCAGTAAATCCCTGAATTCAGGTGAGCGGCTATAACGGATTCGGACCCCGCCGCTGGGCCGTCGATTTTGAATGTGTGCCATATTGATTTATTCGCCACATGATCCGCGGATTCCTCTAGTTTCGAACTCGGCGGGGCACTAGAAATATTTGGGCGAGTGATAGGGGCCTGTGACCGCCCGGCTCGGTCAACGGTTTACTGACGGAGCCGGGAAGCGGTATAGATAGGCACAGACCGATGGGGCGCCAGCTGTGTCGGTATGAACCACAACGAATTGCAAGATGATGAATATTTTAGCAGGAAAACCCTACTGATTCGTCAAATGCCTATAATATGAAGTGACGACTGCTCCATCGTGTTGGAGGCTCTCCCCGAATGGAGGAGTCTATACGGTCACTCTACGGAACCGACTAGTGGGATGCCTAGCGTAGAGCATGCTCCCTCTCCTTACTTTATTTCGAATACGCAAACTTAAAACAGGTGGTGACGGTGATGGATGTCGTGGATCAATTAATGTATTCCACCATGAGAATAACCTCTCTGAATGGTGCTGGTGCATCTATTTCCGTGGGGTCAGGATTTTTGTTTTGGTTACCAACCGAATCCAATATTAAGACACCGTTATTAATCACCAACAGACATGTCCTCGCGGACGCTACTGATGTGGTTCTGCACTTTAATGTTGCAGACTCCCACGGTGAACCTGTTTTAGGTAGCTATTCTTCACATACCCTGCGGGATATTCAAACATTCACGATACCTCATCCTGATTCTCATGTGGACTTAGCGGCCATCCAAATTGGCTACATGCTTAATTACCTGAAAACCAAAGGAATTAATCCTTACTTCAAAGTCCTTGACGGTGGCATTTTACCCCGTGCCGATGCATGGCAAAAGTTTTTAGCAGTGGAAGATGTCCTCATGGTAGGGTATCCGAGCGGAATCTGGGATGCAACTAACAATCTTCCGGTGTTCCGCAAGGGCATTACCGCCACGCATCCCGGAATCTCGTACAATGGCAAAGAAGAATTCCTCATTGATTGTGCAGTATTTCATGGATCCAGCGGTTCGCCAGTCTTTATTTTTAATCAAGGTGCTTATCCTACAAAGGGTGGAACAATCCAACTTGGATCGCGACTGGTATTAATTGGCATTCTGTACGCCATATATCAATACCAAGCGTCGGGAGATATTGCAATAGTGGAAGCGCCCTCTACATATCGTCCGGTGGTTCAATCTTTAATCCCCAACAATTTAGGCGTGGTTATCAGATCGTCGAAATTGTTAGACTTCGAGTCTCTTATAGACAAAAATGGCACTACACGGTCGATTACTACTGAATAGCCACTGTTTTTGAGGGAAAGAGGACAACATAACTTTATGGAATTACCTCAGAACACAGGTACAGGACTTATCTCAGCGTCTGCAATTTTTGTTTCCTCTATGACGCTATATTTAACACAATTTCGCGTTGGTCGTTTAATATTTGACGAACCTAATTTCATGGCAGCGCACAAGTACGATACGCATCCTACATACGGCAGTCAAGATATCTTGATTGTCCCTGTTTCCGTGACAAATACGGGAGTTGGGCCTCGTAGTTTGAGATTGAAACTCATTGTAAACGAACAATATGCTTTTCATCATTCCGTAAACTTTGATAAACTCCCCGTGGCTGCTAAAGACGAGGGCTTCTCCCCCAAAGGCTTCATGTCAGTCCCTATGCCACTTGTGTTTAATGGAAGAACCGCCGTGCAAGTAATCGCCGGCTTTACACAAGCTAATATTTTACCAAAACAGAAATCGCCACTACGATGTGATTTGTGGTATCACGATGTAAAAAAATGGCGCAAGATATTTAGAATTGATTGGGCACAATTTGATCCAACTCAGTATGGTCCGGGACTAATACTCTCCACCCGTGGATTTACTGTCACACGAGAGTTTACCTATAGTTATAAACGTGACTTATTAGACAAATGAAGTATCTCGTAGAGAATTTTTATAGGAGTGAGGATATTAAGACAGACAAATAGGATTCTGAGCAACAAGATAATGGACGATGCGTGGTCCCACATGTCTACCAACCCGGCACGGTTAAGTTTACACTATGTACAAGACGTGGACATCTCGGCACTTCCTTCGCCTGACTTTATATCACAAGAGGACACCATACTCTTGCTAGCTACCTATCGACCATCTTTCTCTCCCTTCAGCATTATACCTGAACGTACTAATTAATCCGCCCTTCATACTGGTTTGCGACCACCCCTGCATATTTTCTGACAAAATCAGCCCCTGATTGATACGTGGCCTCCTGCAAGACGGTATACTGAGAGTAATAAACTGGTAGGAGTGACCCGTGAATGGCACGCAGCACAACGAATAACGGCGCGAATATTGGATTTAATGATTACGTCAAG
>JAKAAS010000070.1 GCA_021802225.1 Bacillota bacterium | reverse complement strand
TAATTCAAATCATACACTACCACGTTCGGATTGATACAAAAAGTTCACAAAAAAATTTTTTATGAGTGAAAAAAAGCACGCAGTGGAGTATATTTGTTTATATCAAGGCAATGGAACCACTCCAGAAGGAGGTTGACGTCCATGGATACTCACATTGCACTCATTGGCATGGATGTCGGAAATACAAACCTTAAAGCCGTTGCTTTTGATACCAACGGCCAGGTACTTGTCAGCCGAAGCCGTCCCACACTGATCACCAAACGCGCGAAAATATGCGTGAAAAATAGGGTGTGGAACGACTTGATGGATCCTCGGTTGCTATGGGAGGTCATTCAGGAACTGCTGACGGATCTAGTAAGCCAACTGGGGAAAGTTGAAGTTGGTGGGCTGGCGGTGACAGGGATGGGAGGACCCACGGTAGCGCTCGATGAACAATTTCGTCCCGTGTATCCTATTATTAGTCCTTGGTCAATCGATGAGGCAGACACGCCATTGGCATCCGCTGACGACGGATTTCTCTATCAGACAACGGGATATCACCTTCACAATAGCCCCCTTACGACCCTGTCGTGGCTGGTGCGTCATGATTCTCAACGGTTCTCTCGTACGGCACTCATTTTGTCTGTAGAGAGTTATATATCCTTCCGATTAACGGGGCAGTTTCTTGGAGAACCCTCCACCGCAAGTGGCTCCGGGGCCTGGGACCAACAGCGAAGGCAATGGGCGGACGATATCATTAATTTGGCGGGCATCCGCAGGAATGTCTTTCCTCCCATTGCCGAACCAGGAACCCCTATAGGTTCCCTTTCCTTACAAGTGGCTCGGACAACTGGACTGCCGGAAAAAACCCTGGTAGTGATGGGCGGACACGACTATCTTTGCGCTGCGACGGCGTTGGGCGTGACTAAGCCCGGGAAAATTCTGAATATGCTCGGAACCTATGAGATCATTGCGAGCCCCCATCCGCAAGAACAGCTAGTGTATCCTTCACCGATGGACTTGATTGATGATACACACGTATACCCTGGTATGCGCTGCTTGATGTTCCAGATGATTGGAGCAGGCCATCTTGAATGGTTAAAACGTTTATTAACCGGCGTAATTGTGGACGACAGCGCGAAGAACTTTCAATGGGAAGCCCTTCAATACAAAGCTGCGATACTCAAGGAAGAAGATATGGAAAATCTTGTCTTCGCGCCGTTTCTGTTTGGGAGATTTTTCCCAGACCGTTGTATTTACCCTCATGGAGCGTTTATTGGATTATCCGATCGGCACAATCCTGAACATCTGTACCGAGCCGTGATTGACGCGCTGAGTTATATGAGCATGGAAGCCTTTCATGTTCTCAAAGATGTCATCGGAGCAGATCCCTCGGAAATTGTTGTGACAGGGGGTGGAGTTCGCAATATGCTGTGGTTGCAGCGTAAAGCAGACTTTCTGCAAACTGTTCTGATTGTGCCAGATATCCCTGACGCGAGCGCATTGGGTGCGGCCTTATTGGCGGGTATCGGAAGTAAAATCTACAACAGCCTGGACGACGGCATCAACGCGATTAGGGTCAACAAATCAGTCATCGAACCACGCGCTCCCATTAGTGACCAATATCGCGAATTGTTTTTAGGGTGGAACGAGATTATACCGAGAAAGTGTGATCATTTCTAGCCGATAATGGGGAGTCATGAGGATATTTAACCAATTACTTTAAATTAGGAGGCGGCACAATGGAACGGCAATCCGTGAAAATTGGTGTTATTGGCGGTGGAAGTGTTTTCACTCCGGAATTAATCGATCTGTTGGCAAAATCATTTCATATTATGCCCATTAAAGAGTTAGTGTTAATGGATATCAATGAACCCCGTGTGAAAATTCTCCAAAAGATCTCGGAGAGACTAGTAAAAAGAGCGGGAGTTAATTTTCCCGTCCGCATCACAACGTCTTATCGTGATGCGATTAATCAGGCGGATTTTGTGTTAATCCAATTGCGAGCAGGAGACCAAAAAGGCCGGATAACGGACGAAAAAGTGGGCCTTAAATACCACATACCCTTCGTGGAAACCGTATCCGTCTGTGGACTGGGAACCTTCTTGCGGAGTATCAAAATTTATGAGGAGATTGCGGCACTGATTAAAGAGTGTGCCCCCAACGCTTATGTCATGAATTTCGCAAACCCTGCAGGGCCTCTGACTGAATACCTCATGAGGCTGGGGATTACAAAAACCATGGGCGTGTGCAATGTGCCCGTGATTTTAGCAAAATCGATGTCCACCATGTTTCAAGCCCCTGAAGAGGATTTTTATATGCAAACCCGGGGTCTCAACCATTTAACCGTTACCGATGCGGTGTACTTAAACGGAAAAAATGTTCTTAACGATGTGTTGAACCGAGCTGTTGCAGACAAATTTCCGTTCCCATTCACGGAGGATGTCTTGCATGCTTTCCCGGCCATCTTCAACCCGTACGTTCAGTATTATTGGCACGGTGAGAAAATTTTGGAGAAGTTGCTTCATAGTAGTCAAACCCGCGGTGAAGAAGTCGTCGAGATAGAAAAACAACTGCTCGCACTTTATGACGACCCACAAACAAATACGGTTCCGGATTTGCTGACTTCGCGCGGAGGATCTGGGTATTCACTTGTTGTCGCCCATCTTATGTTAAGCTTTTACCGAAATGATGACGTGATTCACTACATCAATATCCGCAATAATGGACTGCTTAAAGAACTACCGGACGCTACGGCTGTAGAGGTTCCCGTGCTCATTAAAGAAAAACAAATCCTTCCCATTGAGACGGGACCGTTACCGCATTACGCCGCGCCATTAATCCAAACAATGGCTGAATACTATCGATTGATGCTGGATGGAGCGGAACAACGCAGTATCAAAGCTCTACGTCAGGCGTTATTAATCCACCCATTGTTTCCTGATGCTGATGTGTCTGAACATGTTATAGAAGATCTTATGGCCATTAACCGTGCTTTCCTTCCTGATGATTTTGCGTAATGTGAGGGATGCTTAATGGGCATAGTCACCCATGTTCAAGCGTTATGTATGTTCTCATTGGAGACGAGTCGAGAGCTTGTTAAAGATGAAGATAAGAAAGGAGGGACCGTAGTGGACACTGGTGCGAAATTTGACTGGACCGAACCCATTTATGACGGTAGACGACGAGGAACCTTTATTATTTCGACGTCGGATGGAACAAAAAGCCATATGCACAATGGATGCTGGGTAAGTCCTGTATCCCACAAACCCCCTCGGATGGGGGTTGCGATGGCTAAGGAGATGGAAGGAGCTCTTATCGTTCAAAATGGTCGTCGGATCGGGTTATCTTTGTTGGCAAACGACCAGTATGATCTCCTGGTGAGTTTTCTTCATGGAGCACAAACACCGGCATCACTTGGAGAGACATCTATCATTTATGGAAACAAAACGGGAGTTCCTTTATGGGCCGGGGCTAAAGCGCATTTTGAGTGCTGGCTAGACGATTTAATCGATTTGGGTGATTTTTATTGGATGATAGGAAGAACGATCAGTGCAGTAACTTTGCGAAAGACCCCAGATTTACTCGTCAATGACGTTGGGAACATATCCAAAGTCAAAATGCCTTTTCGTGGGTATGACGATGTTCGAGAGCTTCCTCTGCAGCCCATGGAAGAACCTTAATTAAACTCGGAGGACGACCATGTCGCGTGGGTGATCGCCTCAACTAAACGGCCTGGCAAAACAGGATCAATGATCGCCGAGTTAATAAGGTGGATCACGTTGTCAAGACATTATTTTTGAAGATTCAAGAGAGGAGCCATGGAACCACACCCAGAGTCATTCGGGGGAAATGATGATAAATGACTGTTCCACTGGGCCAGCAAAGCTCTCGGGGCGATCGGGAATCACTCTGCAGGTGGTAGATCTCGACGGATGTGTGCGGTGAGGTCCTAAGATTGTTACTGCCTTCGGTTGGGCATATGGAGCAGATGCGAGACATGGTCCATGCCCCGGGGATCCAGCGGCTTGGGGCCGAGCCTGGATGCAAATGAGCCATGAGCGCATTCCCCATTCCATCCCGAACAAAAATTCTTACATCGAATTTTAGCATAGCGTGCTCGAATGGGAATGCTGGTGCAATCAGACGTTTGACACATTTGTGGAGCCTACGCGGATGATTGCCGACTGGCTCTGCTTCTACAACGAACGGCGGATGCAGACTCTGGACAACTGATCAACCCATGTAGTGTTATGTCCGCCGACTATGGGTGGAGAGTGTTTGGCCGCTAAGCAGGCTACTGGAGGGTTTGCAGAGAGTCTGTATGCAGCGGAGGAGGTTGAGAAAAACACGTACATTTTCTGCCAAATAACGTGAGAATCAACACTGTGTAGTATCATGGGTGCCGTGGGCGGGTCGATGGGCAGAACAGTCACCACAAAATCCAACTTTTCAGGGTCCTGATAATTTTACGCATCATGGAGAAAATGGTCGACACGTCGGAATCAATCGAAGCTTGTTCCGACATACATAGTAGACTTGCGCGTGCACACGATATCACCAGAACTTTGACAAAGATCAATCCCACACCATCGGTGGTGCTAGGGAAATTGGCCATCTCCCCTGACCTTGGAATGTTAGCCCGTACTGCCTCAAGCCCAATGCCCCCGTCCGTTTTGTATGGAGGCCTTGTAATCAGAAGGGCTTTGTCTATAATAGATTAGCAATTACCTGACCCTGCCACCGGGAGGACAATGAATATGGTAGTGCTTACCACCCTGCGCCTGCAATTGCGGCACATGGTAGAAAATGATGTGGATGACCTCTTACAAATTTTTTCGGATCCGGTAGCGATGCAGTATTATCCCCGTACCCGAACCCGATCCGAAGTGGAAGCCTGGGTGCAGTGGACCCTGCACAATTATGCCGTATGGGGAATAGGCATGTGGATTCTCGAAGATCATACCGGAGCGTTTGTGGGACAGTGCGGGGTGATTCCGCAGGAGGTTCACCCAGGCACGCCAGAATTTGAGATCGGATATCTCTTGAACCGGAAATTTTGGGGAAGGGGTTACGCGACAGAAGCCGCCCGCGCATGTCGGGATTGGGGATTTCATAATCTCGAAACCAGCCACCTCATCTCCATTATCAATCCCGAGAACCTTCCCTCCATCGCCGTGGCCCAGCGCAATAATATGACCTGGCGTGAGAAAACTCTGTGGAAGGGTCATAACGTGTCCATTTACGCCGTCACCCGTGAGATATGGCAGGAGAGTGTTGACAAGCACCGCGACGACTAGTTGCGCTTAATTTGGCACCTGCCTAAGCGAATCGCCTACCACAATTTGAGTGGATTCAGGGGGATCAAGAGCATTATCGCCTTCTGGGAGCCGGGATGGTCTGTTGGGAGAAGGGGGTCATACGGCGATTCATGTGTCGTCTAATAGAAGCGGCCCTTCCGCACTTTGGGTATAACGCGACAATTCGGTGCGCGCAGTACGTGTAAAGTTGTGTCCTACTTTGTCCGTGTATCCTCCGTGCGGACTTGCCAGACTACGTCACTCCACGGCGCCGCCGACTGGGCCCACGCGGTACAGGCACTCAACTAAAAAGTGCGGCCCGGTAAATCCATCCCGGCCAAGGCACACACCGCTTGCAAGAGCGCCGCGTATTCGGCCCGGGATGCTTGAGGTCAAAGGGTGGGCATCTGCTCGGTCCAGACGGCGAACATCGTGAGATCGGCGTCTGGAGACCGTTAGAGGATGCAGGCCCCGCCCGCGTCCGAAGTGTCTCGCATCCGAAGTCGTCCGCAGGCACAGCGCTTGCGGGGGAAGCACCGTGACGAGCAACAATTGGCTGTCAGAATGCTGGATGAGGGACCTCTAGACTTTATAACCGTCAAATCTACTCGTTGCTGTAATGTCGTTAACTCCAGCATTGCGTGCCTCATGACGTGGGACAGAAGTCAGATAAGACGCGCATACACTACATAGCGGCTAAGATCTGATAATGACGGGCGAGAGCCGATAAGAACGGACAATAAGGTAAGTATACTGTTTATATGAATAGTAGACCGCTCGTATCTATTAAAGTCTGCATCGGACAGAAGCGCATTCTGTCCGATTCGCAGAACGCCCGCGTAAAGCCCGCGAACCCAACAAGGGCAAGGCCTCGCGGGGAACTGTCCACGAGCTTTGACGGGCCTCTGAGTGGTCGGACCACGGGGAATCCGCTATAATAGGCTGTGAAGCCACTAGTGTAGTGGATACCGTGAATGAGGGAAGTCGAAGCGCACAGGAGGGATGACGACCGTGAATACTGTAGAACCTCTGCGAGACAAAAAACAAATCGAAGCCATCCGCAAGATTCTGGCGGCGCAGAATCTCCGCGATGCAGCGTGGTTTACGTTGGGCATTAATAGCGGATTACGGATTAGTGACCTCCTGCACTTGGCGGTCGGGGATGTGCGCGAAACCCCAAGCAAATGGCGGGAACGAATGCACGTCACGGAACAGAAGACGGGCAAGACGAAAGATTTTCCGATTAGCGCCACAGCCAAGAAGGCGTTGCAAGCCTATCTGGCCACCCGTCTGATGGCCCAGCCAACCGATCCGCTCTTTCCGTCCCGCAAGCATGGCCGCCCGTTGCAGCGGGGGCAAGCCTGGCAGCTTCTCCGCGATGCCGCCCGATTGGCGGGAGTCACAGATCCCATTGGGTCGCATTCGCTGCGCAAGACGTTTGGTTACTGGGCGTATACGTCCGGCGTGGATTTGGCCATCATTCAGCAGATTCTCAACCACAGCAGCCCGGGCACGACGCTGGCGTACATCGGCATTCGCCGCGAGGATCGGGATGCGGTGTATTTGGGGTTGAATTTGTAGGGGAGCACAAGGTATTTTATACGGGTGGAAAACTCACAGCATCATCATCACCGGATGCGAGAAAGAACCTTTCGCAAATTTCCCCTGGTAGACCTACTTGGATTTGGTTAATATGACCGTGTCGATACGACAGATCAAGGATTTTCGTGTCATCCCACTATGGTGGCCCTTGAGAAAAGATGTCCGGGGGTCCGGTAACGGTCGTATGGGCTTTCCCGAATAGGGCGGCACAATCGTTGTGGGACTGCACCCCGCATCCCGACGCCCCAGCCTTGCGGGGTCGTTAGGAGCCCCAGCCCCATCAGGAGAAGCCCGACAAATGCGAGAAGTGGAATACTGGAATGGTGTCGTTTAACTCGACGGTCCTGGTGACTCCGGGTAATACGGGAACCACGATGGTGGCTAAGCCCGTGACGTTGTGGGAATCCGGCATCCGGAATATGAGAGTTTTTAGCGCTGCAGACGGATCGTGTGCCTGAATGTAATGCGTCAGGTAAGACTGCGCCATAGAAAAGTTTGCGGGATCGTAAAGATTGGTGTAATAGTACCGCCCCTCAGGTCGGTACGTCCGCTGGCCCCTGCGTTCCGTGAACACCATCGCATGATAAAGACCAGAATTGAGCCGAGACCATGTGCTTT
>JAKAAS010000069.1 GCA_021802225.1 Bacillota bacterium | reverse complement strand
GGTGCGAAATACGAGATAACAGCCACTTGTATAATTGACCAATTTGTCACGTTGTCCTCATTGCATCAGACGCCTGACGCTGAAAGCTGAGTGGAACAGGAAAAATTGATGATCCGTGGATTATCATGCCTACTGACGATGTGTGGGGTTGGTTTCGGGAACATACATCCCCGGATAGCTCAGGGAGTAGGGACAACGTCATGTACCTACCCCAGAAAAGGCGTCCAATGAATGTCTATCATGTCTAGAAGAAGTGCCGTCGGCACGACCAAGAAATTACGCCTTCCCGCTTTGGCCGGAGGTGAGAGGCGTCGTCTATTTCGGTTTGGTCCGTGTTGTTCGGCTACGTGGCATAGGGGTGCGCCGGGGATTGGACACAGGCGATCAACAACCGCGCGGCAATGCCGGTTCTCATCGGGCGGCGGGCGCGGCCGTGCTAGGTCCCATCAATAAAGGTCTTCGCGAGTTCCTTTCCTGCCCGTTCGTCGTGGCGTAAGCTAGGATTAGCATCCTGTCCCCCACGGAATTCTCTCTGCCATTACGTATGCGATCGCGAGTTTGTGGTGGGTGCCTCGGGCACCTGCTTTTCCCATTTTTCAGGGCAGTTCCCCATCCCGCCGTGGGCGGCACCCGCGGGCATCGGCCGCGCTTGGAGGATTGTGCGCTATAGCATTCCCGAAATTCTGCACGTCGACAATAAGTCCATCTATGCGTCCCATTATTTAGCGAGGGTGTGCGCCGAACTCGGCATTGATTTGCGTCATGCCAAGCCGTACCGTCCCGCCGGGAAGGGCAAAATTGAACGGTTTTTCCGCCGAGGTGGCCAGGGGTGCAAATCCTTCACTCCGTCATACAAATCAGTGGGCTTCTTTCCACCACGGTCGTGGATCACGACGAAACAATCCGCACTGATATGGAAAATTATATTGTCTCCGTCGACCGTGTCATCAATGTGTCCGAAGAGATTGCTCGGAAAGCAGCAGAAATCCGACGATTATGGAAAAGTCGTGCTGGGAAGAATTTAAACCTCCCCGACGCCATCATCGCCGCCACGGCCCTCCTTCACAAACAATGACAAGGACTTCGCTCCGTTACGGGATATGGTTGCACTCGATTATCGGAATCCTATCCGGTCGCAAGAAGAGTAAGAAGAGCGCCACGCTCGTCGTGTCATGTGTGGCATAACCCGACATGGTCACTTTCGGGATAATCGGTGGTGCCCGCGTGCGATTGAGGGGAAGGCTATTATCGTGGACCAGGCTGCCCGTGATCCGAGCGAATTGACAGAGCACACAGATCCGTGCAATGCAATGATCAGAGCGCACGGGGGATGGCAACCGAGAGACCGCGGGCGTTTCGGCCATGACAGGCGGTTCGCCCGATTGTTCTTCTCTCAACACAATCCACACGACCAGGGTTAGGACAGACTCTCATTCTTTTCGCAGGGCCAGCGCGTCTCTTACCGCGCTTTCTGTCCATCGTCTTGGTTCTGAGGTCTACTGTAGCGTCCGCATGCGATGTGAAATAGGCGTGCCATTTTGTATCGCAGCTGAAGGACGTCGTTGAGTTCTATCGTTACGGGATTTCAGCGCCCGACCACCGTGGATTGGCTCGGTTAAGCATGGGGCAGCACGTGTCTCTCTCGAGTCTCCGCGGGGATCATACACGCCGCAGTCAGGCGTCTCCTGTCCCGGGCTATGCCCGGGACAGGAGACGCGAAGCAAAAAGAAGTGCGTATAGAACATACGTTCGTGTAATGTCACAAAGACCTTCATCCTGCCCTGTTCCGCAGACAGAGACGGGGGGAAGACGCTCTGTTCCGAATCGTCCCCCGGTCTTCGAAGTGGTAAGGCGCATCGATGTGGGTGCCGGTATGGGTGCTCAGAGCCAACTCCCCGACATTGACCGAGTCCCCGGCTCCCCTCGTCCAGGTGGTCCGGTAGGCATAGAACACATCGCTCGGCCAGACCGGGATTCCTGGACGAATTCTCTGGGAGACGTCAATCCACTCGCTCATGCAATGACCTCGCGGGTCCGGGGATACTGTTCATATTCCCGGTGCTCCATGATCAGCCGCAGCTGTTCAACCGCATTCCACAGGTCACGGTAGCTGGTGTAAAGGGGAGCCGGAGCCAGGCGGATCACCTGAGGGGGGCGGTAATCGGGGATCACGCGGCGCGCCTTCAAAGCCTTGCAGATACGCACCGCCTCGGGGTGCACCAAGGCGGCATGGCCGCCCCGCCGCGCATCGTCCGCAGGAGTGGCCAGGCTAAAGCCGTATTCCGCAAGCCGCCAGGACACCAGGTCCATCAGGTAGCGGGACGCCTGCAGAGATTTCTGGCGAATGGCTTCCATGCCGGCTTCGGCAAACATCGGCAGAGATCCCACCAGCGGGGCCATGCTCAGCAGGTGGGGCGTGCCGATTTGGTAGGCCCCGGTATCGGGGGCAGGCACCAGCGTATGGGACAGGTCAAACTGCATACTCTTCTCCGAGCTGAACCAACCGGCCAGACCTGGCGGCTCGGAGAAATGGCGCCGGGCTACATACAGCCCGGCTACGCTGCCGGGGCCGCCATTGAGATATTTATAGGTGCACCAGAAAGCGAAATCCACTCCCCAGTCCCGCAGATGGTGCGGCATGACTCCGGCCGAGTGGGCCAGGTCAAATCCGATGAGGATGCCGCGCTCGCGGGCCGCCGCCGTCAGCCGGGGCATGTCAAGCCACTGCCCGCTGACATAGAGCACCGATGGTAACACAATCAGGGCCACATCCTCCGCCATCGCCTGGATGATATCGTCCTCGTCGAGGGTCATGCCGTCCCGGCTCGGCACCTGGACCAAGGCGTCCTCGGGGTCGTACCCGCGCAGGCGCAGCTGGCTATGCAAGGCGTAGATGTCTGAGGGAAATGTCAGGGAATCGGCCAAAATTTTGTAGCGCTGCGGGGTCGGGTGATAAAAGGTGCTGACCAACTGGTGCAGATTCACCGTGGTGGACCCGGTGACGATCACTTCGTCCGGATCGGCCCCCACGAGCGGGGCCATCAGGGCACCTAATTTCCCTGGCAGGTCGAACCAGGCGTGAGGGCCCTCGGACCATCCGTCCACCCCATATTGGCGCCAGCTGTCAAGAATCGCCTGCAGGGAGTCGTTGGCGCGATGGGACAACAGCCCCAGTGAATTGCCGTCCAGGTAAATGCAAGACTGGGACAGCGGGAACTCACTCCGAAACCGGGCGAGCGGGTCGCTGCGGTCCAGTGAGTCAGCAAACTGCGGGGTCGGGTCAAATGTACTCATAGGGGCTCACTCCTCATACACAGATTACAGACGTGTGCGCAGGCTCCACAATTCCGGAAAAAACCTCACAGCCAGGCGCTTGTGGAGATAGGCGACGCCGCTTGAGCCGCCAGTGCCGGACTTGCGGCCAATGATGTGCTCGACCGTTTCCACATGGTGAACACGCCACTGCTGATGGTGATCTTCAATGTCCACCAGTTTCTCCGCCAGCTCGTAGAGATCCCAGTAGCGGTCGACATTGCGGTACACTTCGAGCCACGCCTGCTCGACGGTGGGATGGGGCGCATAGTTCAGCGCCCAGTCACGCTCCAGACACCATGGAGCGATGGCGAATCCCCGCCGTGCCAAAGCGCCAATAGCGGCGTCATAAATGCTCGGGGTGTTCAGCGCCTTGAACAGCATCTCGTCGTGCTCTCCAGACAGCGGGGCTTGACTCGACAGGAGCGTGACAAGATGCAGGTAGCTTTCATCTCACCATGAAAATCGGTATGGATGGTCTCTGGGGAGGACATCATCTTACCCCCTTGGGTGGGTTGCTGGGCCCATTAAAATCGGGCTCATGGTAGCATATTGGTCAGATGTTCGCAATTGCGGGATAACACGCAAGTGGTGATGGAGCATGGCCGCGATGATTCTGCCCGTGCGAGCCGACTTCCTGAATGCGCGCAGTCGGGGCTCCGGGCCGCACAGACAGGGATCCGCCCGTTCCGCTCCTTTGTCTGTGCGAATTGTGCTTGGTATTCCGCTAAACGGCAGCTGCCGTACTTCTCAAAAGTTAGTGATCAGGAAGGCAGGCGCTCCCGGAAGGTTTTGCGGGCTCACGCTATAAGTTGCCCGGCAGACGGTTCGTGAACCGTCTTGGCACACAAAGGGGGCCGGGGCAGCGTCTCTCTTCTGACCGCTTCCCGCAGTCAGCTCACTCTCAGGTTTTTTGGGCGTTGCCATCATAGGCGATGAAGACATTCTGTCCGGGGCTAAGTCTGCAGTGTGTATTGAGGTGGGCAGGCGTGAGATTTTCACCGGCACGGCGGTATTTGCGCTTGATGCGGATTTGCAAGGGGTGTGACCCTGAGATCACCAGGGTTTCCAGGATATGCATGGTGAGATAAGGCGTGGAGCAGGAAAATGCGCTGAACTCTTCACCACTTTTAGCTGCGCTATATTTGCGGGAGCTGCAGCCGCTATTACTCTCGCCTCTCCATTGGCACGGTAAGCTTCGACTCATCTGGTGCCCCAATAGATTACTCCCGTTGGATAACCCACTCTTTAAAAAGCGGTTCGATTAAATGGTATTGCCCTCGTTCTGCTCCTTTTTCTAGAATGGAGGATCGGATGAGAGCGCGTAAAGCGCGACTGACAACGGTTTTGCTCAAGGGCAGGCGGTAGGGCGACTGTTGAGCGATAATGGCTTCCAGAACCGCATCGGCATGAGGAATGCGGTGCAGTTCGATCCAGAGAGCATTGTATACGGGGTCTAGCGTATCCAAGGTCTTACGAAAAGCCGAGAACATTAGATCTGCAGAAATTGTCGGGAAATTTTGCACTCTGGCCAGGAAATATGCGTTGTAAGCCAGGTTCATGACTCCGTAAGGATGTCCTCCGCTCTTCTCCAAAAGCCATTCCAATGCGGAGGGTGTGATGGTGAATCCAAAAGCTGAAAAGCGTTCTGTAAGATACTGTTTCCATGCGGCATCATCAATGGCAGGAAGGGGAAGCAGCGTGGCAAAACGGTAAAAGGCTTGGCGGCGGTCTGCAAAGATGGCTTTCATTAATGAAGGCTGGCTGCCCAAAAAGAGATAGGCGGTCGCGCGCTGCTGCTGAAAGAGTGCCCGCAAGCGTTTGGCAAGGGACTCTCCTCCCAACCGTTCAATTTCTTGAAATTCGTCAAACAAAATAATCATGCGGCGGCCTTGGGACTGCGCTAGGCGTTCGGCTGCCTTTATGGCGGTTTCCAACAGGACGAGCGGATCCAACGTAGCGGCGGTGAGCGTTAAACCGAGTTCCAGGTCACCTAATTTGGCATGCCAAGTGGTGTGATTCAGCCATTCTTGAAGACCGCGTAAGGACCGGACTGTTTTCTGGTAAGTTCCTGTACGATTTTCTAATAGGGAGCTTAACAGTTTGACAGCCAGTTCCTCGATACTTGTCACATAAAATAAATCTACCGCAGCTGTCCCGTATTCTTGCCCCCGCAATTGGCGCATAATTTCTCCTGCCACACTAGATTTCCCGGTGCGCCGGGGACTGGCAATCATGACGCTCTGACCATCCGCTAAGCGCATAGTGCACTCACGGATAAATTCTTGACGATCGACCACGTCGCCATCTGCAGCGGGCCGCCCGATAGGAAAAATTTCCGGCATGACTTTCAACCTTTCCCTGATCATAGATTAGTCGCAGTGTCATTAATTGTATCATGAGTATACATTTTTAGTATACTCATGGTCCCAGTAGCGAAACTAAGGCAAGGTTGCGTGATGGTCGATCCAGTTCTTCTAATATGGGAAGAAAACCAACAATCTCATGCAGCGCAATGCGGTGCGGGAATTTCCGGGTGAATAGCCGGCAGTTTCCTCAGAAGGCTTATTCTCCCATGCGTGTGACGTATCGGTGGATGCATCCCCTGGACTTAGCAACAGAATTTCGCCTGAAGAGAAAAGGCCGGTCGTATTTTTATACTGAGCGCAAATCTCACACTGTTGTCTAGCATCCGCATACATCATGTGAGGGGAGGGGCGGCCGGACTGATTGGCATAGCCTCTATTTTCAGCCACCGCCAAACAGCGCCAAGACTTCATCGGCATTGTTCCGCTGCGTACCGTCGCAGCTGATGAAGCGCCGGACGGCAAATGTTTCCATGCGCGCCGATTCGTAGGCGAGGCGGGTCCAAGGACTGGCGTGATTGGAGATTAGTACGGGAATGCCGCGATCTCCAAGACTTTTGGCCCAAAAAACCAGATCGTCCTGGTCCTGCGGCGAAAATCCGCCGGGCTGATAGGCTGTGAAGTCGGCGGTGGTAGTGAGGGGAACATAAGGCGGATCACAGTAGACGACATCGCCCGGGCGGGTTTGCGCCATGACCACGCGGAAATCCGCGCACACAAATGCAGCGTGTGCGGCCTTGGCGGCAAATGCGGCAAACTCCTCTTCTGGGAAGTAGGGGTGCCGGTACCGTCCAAAAGGCACATTGAATCCCCCTTTGCTGTTATAGCGGCACAGGCCGTTATAGCCGTGGCGGTTGAGGTAGACAAACAGAGCAGCTTTTCGCCAGAGATCATGCGTCGTGTTGAACTCCTCGCGCAACGAATAATAGACTTCTGCCTGATTGTGCTCAGGGGTGAAAAAACTGCGGCAGAAGGTAATGAACTCCTCGGGAGAGTCCTGGAGAGTTTGGTAGACGAGAATCAAGTCTTTATTGGCGTCTGCTAAGAGATTGTCCTGATAGGCGGTATTTAAAAAGACGGCGCCAGAACCCACAAAGGGTTCAATGAGACGGGTTCCCGCCGGCAATAATCCCTTGATCTTGTCTGCCAGCCGGAATTTCCCGCCGGCCCACTTTAAAAATGGCCTGTTGCCCGCCACCGAACCAATCCTCCCGGCCAAGGCTGCAAGGCAGCACAAAGTTTATACCGCATTATACCAGATCCGGCATCTTTAGCACCCGGCTGGAGATCGCACAGAACGTCGGTATGGAGGAGGTTCTCCAGCCGCACTATCCGCTCTATCCATGGGGTCTGTCGGCACGCTCTTCAAGATGCTGTCCATTCGCCGTCGGCTTCCACCAAATCCTCTGTGTTTCGGTCACCAAAAGGTGTCGCTGCGCACCCGACCCTGCCGCGTAGATGCGGCCAATCCAGAGAAGAGGGAGGACCTCGGCCATTACCGCACGGCAAATTTGGGACCAAAAGAACTCGAAGGGAGCCACCCGGCCATTCGACGGGAAATCGCCGCATGTATCGTCCGCAACCCGTCGACGAAGAACTGCCTGTAATAGTCCAGGAGCATCTGATGGTGGAGAAGAAAAGCCGTCAGGAGGCGCAACGGTCTCAGTGCCGAGGCCGTTTGTCAAGTACCGCCCACCCTGCGGAGATTCTTCATGCGCAATCGCAGCCTCTCTTTCGCCGCCGTGCCGGGGGCACGCCCTGAGGCTTTTGCTTTTTCACCTCCACGTCGTCAATGGAGACATGGATCGTGTGGCCCGGGGCTTCATAGAAAGCTGTTGGGCTCTGGCCACCATGTGAAAGTCCTCCCTCTTAGGACCCGGAA
>JAKAAS010000068.1 GCA_021802225.1 Bacillota bacterium | reverse complement strand
AAATCCACTGTCCGCTCTGTGGCTTTTAACGCAGCTCCGCGATCAACTCTTCGCTGATGTCCTCCTGGGTGGAATCGGGTTCGGGCAGCACATCGGGTTCCATCCTACCGACTTTCTAGAGAGCCGCCCGGCTCTTCCCATTCATTGGCCGTTTGTGAAAGTATAGACATAGCCCACCGTGTTTGTAAAGGGCTGTCACAAATTATTTTTCGCCACCGGGCGCAGCCCTAAAATTTCCCGGCTCCGCATTTCTTGTCATTTTCCGGGCTAAAGAATACGATGGACACAAGGGATTGGACAAGGCGGGACGAGAGAGGACAATTAGGTGAAAAAATTTGTGTTTTTATTCAGCGGGGCCATGCTAGCGGTGGCGTTATCCGGTTGCGGATTGTTTGCCGGCCCTCCCCATGAAAATGTCCCGGCTCTCGTGGTGCCCTCCCCGAGCCATTCGAGCGCGGCCTGGATGCATGTCGATGCCAAAACGCGGACAGTGGATTTGAAGGTGATTGCGGGGTACGCCAGCCATGGCTTCAATCTCGACGGGACGGCCAACGGGGCGATGGATGTCCGTGTGCCGGAGGGCTGGCACGTCGTGATCGACTTCACCAATGCCAGCGGTCTGAACAATTCCCTGGCGGTCGTGTCAAGCGGGCGCAGCACCCGGCAGGTCTTTCCGGGGGCGGGGACACCGCCCCTGCAGGAGGGAATCGCCGAGGGTCAGACCCGGACGCTGAAGTTCGTGGCCGCCAGGCCCGGGAACTTTCGCCTGGTCAGCTTAGTTCCCGGCCATGAGGCCTCGGGCATGTGGGCGCACTTTACCGTGACTGCGGCAGGGGTGCCCTCGCTGCGGCTGTGAGGAAGGAAGAGGCCGTGGCAGGGAATGAGAGGATATCTATGCACCAGGTGTGTCCTCATGACTGCTACGACACGTGCGGTCTGACAGTCGAGCAGGAGCATGGCCGCATTGTGCGCATTTCCGGGGAAAAGGGACACCCTATTACCCAGGGTTTTGCATGCCTGAAGGTCAACCGCTATCTTGAACGCCTGAATCATCCGGGACGCATTGTGCACCCGCTCCGGCGCACCGGACCCAAGGGGTCCGGCCAGTTCGCGCAAGCCAGCTGGGCAGATGCCATGGCTGACATTGGCGGGAAACTTCAGGACATTTTGCGCGCACACGGTGGTGAGGCGGTGCTCCCTTACAGCTTTTCGGGCAATATGGGAGTGTTGAGCGAAGCCTCTATGGACCGCCGATTTTTTCATGCCCTAGGCGCCTCCCGGCTCGCCCGCACGATCTGCACGGCGTCGGCGGACCATGCCCTGAGATGGGTATACGGAATGGGTCTGGGACCCGATCCGGAAATGATTCCCGAGGCGGGGATGGTTGTCCTGTGGGGAAGCAATCCGGCGGTGACGAATATTCATGAAGTGCCGCTATTGGACAAGGCGGTGAGGCAAGGAGCCGAGATTGTGGTGATAGACCCTCTACGCACCGAGACGGCGGGCCGCTACGGCGGCCACCTGGCCATCAACCCGGGCAGCGACGCGGCGCTGGCTTTGGGAATCGGCCGGCACCTCGTGGAGTCAGGGCAGTATGATGCCGACTTTGTCCGCCTATATGCCCGGGGATTTGAACAGTACCGGCAGCGCGCCTGGCCGTGGACACTGGAGCGGGCCGCTGAAGCCACTGGAATCCCGGGGCGGGCCATTGAGCATCTGGCCCAAGG
Source organism: Bacillota bacterium (assembly GCA_021802225.1). The sequence goes on along the minus strand of JAKAAS010000068.1, from coordinate 5,865 downwards.
CATGGCGCGGCGGGCCCCGCTGTTGCTGCGGACCGGCTACGGCGTGCAGAGGCAGGTGCACTCCGGGGAGAGTGTGTGGGCGATTTCGGTTCTGTCTGTTCTTACCGGCTCCCACCGCCATCCCGGCGGCGGCCATCTTTTAGGCAACGGCGGCGCCTTCCCCCTCAACTGGGACCGGTTGACCCGCCCGGATCTGCTGGTGTCCTCTCCCAGAACCATCAACATGCTGCAGCTGGGCAATGCCCTGAATCAGGGGGGCAGCCAGCCGGTTCGAGCTCTTGTGGTGTACAACAGCAATCCTGCGGCCACCGCGCCGGATCAGGGGCGAGTCTTGGCCGGGCTGCTGCGGGAGGACCTGCTGACAGTGGTCCATGAGCAGATGATGACGGATACGGCTCGCTATGCGGACTGGGTTCTCCCGGCTGCGATGGCGTTCGAAACCCTTGACCTCCACACGTCCTACTGGCACCGTTATATCCAGTTGAGCGAGAAGGCCGCCGAACCGCCTGGGGAAGCGGTGTCCAATACGGAGTTCTTCCGCCGCCTGGCGCGAGCCTCCGGGTTTTCGGGGGCGTCATGGTGCGAAGACAGCGACGAAGAACTGGTCAGGCAGGCGCTGGACACGGATCACCCATGGCTGCAGGGCATCACCCTCGCGACCCTGCAGCGGGAGCCTGTGCAAAAGGTGCGCATTGACTCACGGGCCCGGCCATTTCTCGACGTGGCCCGAAGCAGCGAACGCCCCTTTTGTCTGGACCCTTTGCCGGTGCCGGAATATTGCCAGGTGCCAGCACCCGCTGAATATCCGTGGGCACTTATCACCCCTGCGAGGAAAAACACCATAAAGTCCAGTTTTGGGAATATTCCGGGCCTGCTCAGCCGCGAGCCGGAACCGGCGATTTACCTGCACCAGGGGGATGCGGACAGATTGGGTGTCGGCCCAGGGGACATGGTGAGGGTGGAGAGTCCCGAGGGATTTGTGGAAATGCGGCTTTGGGTCAGCGCCAGGGCGCGCCCCGGCGTGGCAGTCAGTTACGCCGTGCGTTGGAACAGTGATGGCGGCGGTCGCAATGTCAATCAGCTGACCTCGCAGAACTTGTCGGATTTTGGGGGCGGGTCGACGTTTTACAGCACGTGGGTCAGCATCACAAGTATGGAAAGCGGGGAAGATTAGCCATGTGGTTGGAATCTGTTCCGAATTTTTCTGAAGGCCGGCGTGAGGATGTCATGAGGGCGATTGCGTCGGCGGCCCAAATTCCCGGAGTGAAGGTGCTGGGAATGGAAGGGGACCGGGACCACAACCGCTCCGTCCTGACGCTGGCCGGGGAAAGCGGGGCCTTGGTAGAAGCGGTCTTTCAGGCCGCGGCCACAGCAGCTGCGCAAATTGACTTGCGCAGGCACGCGGGCACCCATCCCCGGATGGGTGCCGTCGACGTGGTGCCTTTTATTCCCCTGGAAGGCGCGACGATGGACGACGCGGTGGGCGCTGCCCGCCAGCTCGGGCGCCGGGTGGGGGAAGAGCTGGGGATTCCCGTCTACCTGTATGAAAGAGCCGCCTCGAATCCTGGTCACCGCAATTTGGCGGATGTGCGGCGGGGGCAGTTCGAGGGGCTGGCGGAGCGACTGGCAGCCGACTTGCCGGATTACGGACCGGCTGTCCCCCATGCCAGCGCAGGCGCTGTGGCGATAGGAGCCCGCCTCCCTCTCATTGCCTTCAATGTCTTCCTAAACACCGCCGATATCCGGGTGGCCCAGGCTGTCGCAAGGAATGTGAGGCACTCGGGCGGCGGACTCTCCGGGGTGAAGGCCCTGGCTATGGATACGGTGTCCCAAGGGCAGGTGCAGGTGTCATTGAACTTGGTGGACTATCCGCGGACGGCCTTGCCCCGGGCGGTGGAAATGGTGCGCCAAGAAGCGCTCCAGTACGGCGTCAGCGTAGCCCGCACGGAACTGGTGGGGATGATGCCGGTTCAGGCTTTGCTGGATACCGCCCGCTATTACCTGCAGCAGCCGCATCTGTCCATGGCGCAGGTTCTGGAATGGAGCCTGAAATGAACGGGGCGGGGCAGAGATGATTCACGGAATCGGTGTGGATGCGACAGAAATTGCCCGCATTGCCAAGGCGCTGGACAATCCCCGCTTTGTTGGCCGGATCTTCACCCCAGCGGAGGCTGCCAGTGTGGGCCACGGACCTGAAGCGGTGCGGCGGTGGGCAGCCCGGTTTGCGGCGAAAGAGGCGCTGATCAAAGCGTGCGGGGGAATTAGGGGAAGCCGGTGGGTTGATATTGAAATTGTGCGCCAGTACCACCACGAACCCCTGGTGACAGTGGGAGGGCCCTTGGGCCAGTGGCTGCAGGACAGGGAACTGCATGTCTGGATGTCGTTTACGCACGAGCGGTTGTATGCTATTGCCATGGTGGTTCTGGAAAGGAGGGACGGTGATGCGCCGCAGCCAGGTGTGGACGGTGGAAGAGTCCCGCCTCCATGATGGCAGGGCTCAGGAAGCGGGGGTTCCTTTCCTGTCTTTGATGGAGGTGGCCGGCGCTAAAGCAGCCGCTTTTTGGCTGCCCCAGCTGCCAGAGGGAAAAGGTTTGGTGTTGGCGGGGCCGGGGCACAACGGGGGGGATGCTCTGGTGGTGGCCCGCTATGTGAGCCGGTTCCGGCCCACGGATCTCTGCTTTCCCCTCGGCGCGCCCACCTTCGATGGGGCGGCTGGACTCAAAAGGGCCGCTGAGAATTACGGAGCCCGCTTGGTGGACGTGCCCACGGCTATGGAATCCATGGCTGGGTACCGGTGGGTGGTGGACGGGATTTTTGGCACGGGATTTCACGGCAGTCTGGCCGATTCTGTCCAGTCTCTGTTTCGCGCTGCGGCAGACGCCCGCACTGAAATCTATGCGCTCGATATTCTCTCGGGGGTGGATGCTGACAGCGGGAGCTACGGCGGGCCCGGGATATCTGTGGCCAGCACGGTGACGTTTGGCGCAGCCAAATGGGGACATTTTGGGTATCCCGGGGTGCGCTATTGCGGGCAGTTGGCCGTGGCCGACATTGGCCTGGAAGCCGGCGGCCCGGGACCGGGCTCCTGGATCACTCCCCAGTGGGCCAAGAGCCGGACCCAGGATCCTGACCCGATGACTTACAAGTACCGGCGGGGCCGGGTGGCTGTAGCGGGCGGCTCCGTGTCGATGACGGGGGCGCCTGTAATGTCCGGCATGGCTGCGTTGCGGGCCGGAGCGGGGATCGTGCAGCTGATTATGCCCGAACCGGCGGCCAGGCGCCTCAGCGCGCCTGAACCCCTGATGATCTGGAGGTCAGCCGGGCGTGGCGCTTTTACGGCGGCCGACCTGGCGCAGATGGCTCGTGCTGACGTGATTGTGTTTGGCCCGGGAATGGGGTCCAAGATGGGCGCGGGAGCTCTCGACCAGGTGATCGCTCTGGGCAAGCCGATGGTTGTGGATGCCGACGGATTGAATCTGCTGGCCCAGTTGCCCGCCCGGACCCTGCCTTTGGGATCTGTCCTGACCCCTCACAGCGGGGAAATGGGACGGCTGTTGGGAATGGGAGCGGGAGAGGTGGACAGCAACCGCCTGCAAGCTTTCCGCAGGGCCCGAGACCGCTACCAGGCGGCCGTGCTTCTCAAGGGAATCTACACGATCGCGGGGGATTCCGAGCTGTACGTCAACACCGCCAACACCACAGCCTTGGCGACAGCGGGTTCGGGGGATGTGCTCAGCGGCATCACAGCGGCAGTGCTGGCCTCTCTGCCAGGGGAAACAGGCGGGCGGGCAGCGGCTCTGGCCTCTTATGTGCACGGGTGGACTGGCATTCACGCTGGCCGGATTCATGGTCCGAGCGTGGTGGCGACGGACCTCATTGAGGCTTTGGGCCAGGCCTGGACCAGTGTGAAAAATGGAGAGGAGCCGCCGGGGTTGCCCCGGCTCATTTAGCGTGACGATCAGAAGCAGGAGAGGAAGCGATCTGGTGAGACCGACAGTGGCCAGAATTCACTTGGACCGGTTGCAAGACAATCTGGCCTGGATCAAGGGGGGGCTGAATCCCCATGTGGCGCTGATGGCGGTGGTGAAAGCCAATGGCTACGGCCACGGCGCCGTGGCCGTAGCGCACGCAGCGCTCGGCGCAGGGGCGTCATGGATCGGTGTGGCGCTGGTCAGCGAGGGGGCGGCGTTGCGCCGGGAAGGTATTGACGCCCCCATTTTAGTGCTCGGGCAGCCAGCGGCGTCTGAGATTGGCGAGGCTCTGGCCTGGGACCTTGACCTGGTGGTGTTCACCCCGCAGATGTTCGCGCATATCGCTGCTTTGGCTGAACAGCGCCGCGCGCCCGCTAGGGTGCATCTCAAACTGGATACCGGCATGGGGCGCATTGGGATCCTGCCCGGAGACATCGGAGCCGAATGGCTCATGCGCCTGCACAGTCCATGGGTGGATTTTCAGGGCGTGATGACGCATTTTGCCAACGCTGACTCCCTAGACCCTGCTCCCACCCGGCGGCAGGCGGAAATTTTCCTGAATGCGCTAGAGACCCTGCGCCTGGCCGGATTCAAGCCGCGGTTTGTACACGCGGCCAATTCGGCGGCGACCCTTAAATTTCCCGGAACCCAGTTCAACTTGGTGCGGGTGGGGATTGCCATGTACGGGCTGGAAGCCTACCAGCCTCTGCCCGAGGAGCTCAGACCGGTGATGGAGCTGCGAAGCGAAGTCACCTACGTCAAGGAGGTGGGCGCGGACTTTCCCGTGGGGTATGGCAGCACCTTCACCACACGGAAGCCTATGAAGATAGTGACCGTGCCCATAGGGTATGCGGACGGATACCGCCGCAGTCTGTCCAACCGGGCCCAGGTGCTCATCATGGGGCGCCGCTATCCTGTCGTGGGGAGGATCTCGATGGATCAGCTGACGGTGGGCGCGCCGCTTGATGACCCTGTGGCTGTAGGTGACAGGGTCACACTGATTGGGGAGGACAGCGGAGCAGCGGTGACGGCGGATGGTCTGGCCCGGGAGATGGACACTATCGGGTATGAAATCGTGACGGGCATCTCATCCCGGGTTCCCCGCGTTTATGATGATTGACAGCAATTTTTTGCGGAGACTATAATGGGAAGCAGAGGGAAAGAGGTGGGCAGTTTGGAAGAAAACCGTCGCGTTATCGTGCGCATGCCCCACCACCTGGTGGATGCATTAGACAAAATGGCGGATGGCGAAGGGCGCCACCGGAGCGAGGTTATTCGGGAGAGCGTGGAATTTTATATCGCTGAACAGCGAAAGCGCCAGCTCCGGCAGGAACTGATTCAGGGATACCAGGAATTGGGCGCGCTGAATGCGGCCCTTGTCGAGGATTCTTGGGAGTATGCCGGTCATCCCCAGGAGTGAATGGTGGCTATATCAGATGTGGTTGTGAAGCGCGGTGACATTTTTTTTGCGGATTTATCGCCGGTCGTGGGTTCCGAGCAAGGAGGAATTCGCCCGGTTTTGATTCTGCAGAACGATATTGGCAATCGCTATAGTCCTACGACAGTGATTTGCGCCGTGACATCTCAAATCTTCAAGACGCGTCTGCCCATTCATGTTGATGTCAAATCCCACGAGTCTAATCTTGACCGGGATTCAGTCATTCTTCTTGAACAAATTCGCACGATTGACAAAAGACGATTGAAGGAGCGCATTGCCCACTTGAATCCAGAGATCATGAACCGCGTCAATCAGGCGATTGTCATCAGTTTGGGGCTAACCGATCTGTAGCGCCCGTGAGTTCCGCCGTGGAGCTCACTTTTTTAGTCTTGCATCTTGCATAAGGAGCGATATAGCGTTGGAGAGAAAACCCCTCATAGCGATTTCTATTTCCCG
>JAKAAS010000067.1 GCA_021802225.1 Bacillota bacterium | reverse complement strand
TCCCATACAGTTGGCCCATCGTATGCACGGGTTGACTGCCGAACGCTCCCACACTATTGTAGCTGCCGGTTGATCCGGTCCAGATCGCGTTCCACGTGTTAGCACCCACATTGTACAGCGTGTTGTCGTAGTAATCCCCGTCCCATGTCGTGTTCTGCACGATATGGTAGGGCGTCGGGATGGTGAACGTCAGATGTGAGATCTCGGCAGAAGAGACCACATCATTCCCGGACGGCGTATAAGTGAGCGTATACGACCCCGGCGAGAAACTGCCTTCATTGGCCCAGCCCGAATACCCTGAGCTATTCGTCGGCTGACTCGGCTGGGTTAAGCTCGGACAACTCCCGCCGTCCGATGCCGCACAGGTCACCGTGCCGGTACTCCAATCGGACACCGCGTTGCCATACGCATCATAGGCCGTAAAGCGCAAACTGACCGTCTGGCCATCACTGGCGGGCAACGTGCCGTAGCTCATCGTATCGGTGCTGCTGTCCCATGATCCGCCCGGCAATAGCGTACCACTGGAATTGTTCGCCGGGCCTAAGACGGGATAGAGAAACTGCACCGGACCGGGAGTCACCATGACAGGATGGCCTGAGAACGTCTGGCCATCAATGGTCACTTGGGGGGTATACGTGCCGGCTTCGGTAGGCGTGGAAAACCACGGATTATAACCATACCCCGGCCACCCGCTCCATGGTCCGGTTTGACCCGTCCAAGCCATTCCGTCGAACGCCCAGTTCACCGTCTGCCCATTAGCCAGACCGAATCCATATTGATCAACGGATTGCACAAAGAGCACCAGTTCCTGGCCTGCCTGTACTTGGTGGGTTGTACCTGTGGACGCTTGATATTCCCCATCCCAATAGACTTGACTAGGGATATTCGGCGTCACCGTCACGTTCATCGTCCCCACGGTATTATCGGCCGTATAGGTCGCTTGCACCGTCTGGGCTCCCGTATTCGGCATGAAAGCCGCTTGCACCGTCGCCGTGCCTTGGCTATTGGTCGTTACCGTGAGGCTCGCCGGCCCAGTGGGAGTCGGCGTACCCGTGGCGGATGACCACGTGCTGGCCGTGTCGCTGGAGGTTACGGCAAATGTGATGGACGCACCCGGGACCGGAATACTGCTGTTGGCCCCAAATTCCGTCAGGGAAGCGGTCAGGCCATATGGCGTGCCAGCGGGAGTCGAAGCCGATCCGTTGGTGGGGGTCAGCGTGAGCGTATACAGCTGCTTCACCACGGTCAGACTCGTATTGGTGTAGGTCTGGGTATTCGATCCGGCACTGTCCGACACCGTAATCGTGGGGGAGTACGGCCCTCCTACGTCCACAGGCGTCAGAGGGATGCTGAAGTAGCCTTCGGCATCCGCCGTGCCCGTAAACGTGACACCCGGATCCCAGCCACCCGTCACAGATATGGTGGCATTCGCCACGGGATTGCCGTAGCTGTCGAGCGCCAACCCTGTCGCCACGGGAATCACAGTCCCGCCGTCTTGGGTGGACTGCACCACACTAGGGCTAATCGTGGGGGGATCTACCGCCGCAGGAGCCGCCGGATTCACGATCCAGGTGGCCGTCCCCGTGGTGGAGCCATTGTCTTCCGCCAGCGCCGCCTGCACCGTCAGCACCCCGACCTGCGTCGCGGACACCGTCATCGTAATCTGGCCTTGCGCATTGGTGGTGCTCGTCGTCTCCGAGAGCACCGCGCTGCTGGCAGGCTGCGGGCTGAATGTCAGAGTATCCCCGGCCACCGGCTGGCCTTGACTATTGGTCAATGTCCAGACAAGCGTCTGCGTGCTCCCGGCCGTCATCGTCGTCGACGATTGGGACGCGGTGAGGGTATAAGCGCCGTGTTCCATGACTTGGACCGAGACCGTGCCCGATTGTAGCGGCGTCGTGGCATACGAGAGTGTGACAATCTGGTTTCCGGATACATTGAACACCACAGGGACGGAAAGCGTGCCGCTAGTGCCTGTGGTCGCCGTGTAGGGAGTACTCCATGCAGTGGAAGACAGAGTAACTTTTCTCCCTGCAGCGACAGGATTGCCATAGGCATCCACAATGATCCCTGTGATCATCGTGGTCGCTCCTTGATTGACGGGATTGGGATCCGCCGACAAGCTTTGCAAAGCCGCAGGTGGACCCGGTATGACCGTCACCGTCACCGGCGCACTAGACACCGAGCCCGCCGACGCTTCTAGTGGCACCTGCCCAGCTTGGGTCAGCGTGATCGATCCCGCAAAGTGCCCCGCCGCATTCGTGGTGAGCGTGACAGGCTGATCCTCCTGGTCATGGAGCGGGGTAATCGTCACAGACGTCCCTGCCGCCACTGGGGTATTGTCAGGACCTAGCACCGTGCCCGAGATGGCCCAGACACTGCCGGCCACGGCATCCCCTGGCGTCGCGGACAGCGTCACGGATTGGGGCGCACCAGGATTAACCGCGACCGATGCGGATTGGCTGATTGACCCGGCCTGCACCGTCAGATTCGCCGGATTAGGCGTAAGCGCCGTCAACGCCGGTTCCGACACCGTAAACACCCCGCCTGTGGTCGTGGTGGACTGCGCCGCAATCGCAGAATCCGTACTCGTGACCGTCACACGCGTGCCGTCCGCGACCGGCTGGCCAGATGCTGTCAAGACCGTGCCTTCCACGGTATAAGACTGACCCACAGTCACACTTTGAGGAGCCGTGACGGTCATTGACGCTGGCGCGGGGGCGACTACCGTCAGAGTGACCGCAGCACTCGCGGGCCCACTGGTGGCCGTGAGCGTGACGGTTCCAACCTGCGTCGGCGTGATGGTGAGAGAATAAGCACCGTGGCTATTCGTGGTCGCCGACGCCGTCTGCGATCCCCCGCTCAGCGAGACGGACGCTTGCGCTAGGGGTGCTCCTCCGGACGTGACCGTCCCGGTGACGGTCACCGCCTGGCCCTGCACCACCGGGTTAGGGCTCGCTTGCGCGGTAATACCATTGGCAATGGGCGGCAAACTGACTGTTCCGGTGCTTGAACCCGCCGTAGAGCCCGTAAACGTGTCCGTCACGAGCGAAGCGGAGGCGCAAGTCCCGCTGCCGTTGTACGGCACAGACTGGCTTTGATCGTTGCTGACTTGCGCTTGCAGCGGGTCTGTCGCCACGGTGCCCACCAGCGGCAGGGAGAGCGGCATGGGATAGGTCAACTTCACCCCGATGTTTGTCTGCCCATAGGAGGCTGGGGCGGTAGCCGAGGCGCCTTGCGTCACCAGCGAAAGACGCGCAGGCGACATGTGCGCGGCGGCCAGCGTGGTATCAATGCCCTGCACCGCAGCAGTGGTTAAACAGCCATTGGCCACCAGCGAGCGATCCGCAATGCCCGCAATCGTGTGCAACGTCCCGTTGCCCGCCACCGCGCGCACGATGAGCGTCCCGCCGAGAAACGTGGTCAACAGCACGGGCAGCACAAAGGCCAGTTCCACATAACTGCTAACCCCCCGACGATCCTGCAGCCAAGACCGCCGCGATGTGATGCGCATAGCCGATCTCCTTCTTTCTGTCTCGTGGTCTGGAAAGCCTTAAAAGATGATGAGGAAAGGATGCCAGCGAACCGCTACCGAAGCGCGGCTCGCTGACGTGTGGACCGTGGTGTGTGGAGGGAGACAGAGTTTGTTCGTTATCTGTTACGGCAACTGACCCAGAAAATTACTGACAGTCGTTGTCACCGCGTTGCCAACGGTGTTGGGCAGAAATTTATAAATAATCAGCCCAACACCGACAGCCACCGCGATCTTAAACGCGGTAGGCAGCCAATCATCAACCATGTGGAGTGTTCACCTCCTTTCAGTGAAACGCCGTGACAAGCAACCCGAGACACGGACGGCGCCGCTGCGGCGGCCTACAAAATGCCGTTCGACACGGCATGGGTCCACCAGACAAACCCGATCGGCAATCCGATGGCGAGCAGCGCCCCGAAAAAGGCGAGGCCTTCGAATAGCGTCAAACTCCCTGTCGCGCTCTTGACGGCGTATTCCCGCCGCAGCAGCTTCATCCGTGCCAGGTGATTCGCCAATGTGCCAAAGGGATCGTCGGGAATCGAATCACGGTCATAAATGACAATTTGGCTCAGAACCGCACTGATGTCGCGATCCGGCAGGCGGCGGCGCAAATCCCCGACCACTTCGTGCAGGGGCTGCCCGCTTGCCAAGGCATCGAGAGCCCGCCGCCATTGGGTGGCCAAGGGGTCCATAATTTGCGGGGCCACGGCCTGCATCGCCCGGACCACCGTATCCCCCGCTTGCATCCGCGCCTTGAGCAGGGTGACCAGTTCGCCTACTTGGGCGGTGCAGAGTTTTAACCAGCGCTCATAGCGCCAGCGCAAATAGAGGCGGCCCGAGAGGAGACCGACGACAAAGCCCACTGGCGCAAGCCAGGCCGCCCCATCGATGCCGAGAATGAGGGCGCTGCCCCCGGCAAACAGCGCCATTTCTTGGCCGTAGCGGAGCGGAGTCAGTTGCAGCACCTCCAATTCCATCCGCGCTTGGTCCCCATAGCCCGGCCACTGGTGCCGGGAATAACGCAGCCATGTTTCTAGGCGGTCACGCCAGGACCCGCGCGGATGCATACGTGCGATGATGCTCGTCGCTTCTGCGGTCGTATCCGGCACGGTCCAAAAATAGGTCAGACTAGCCCAAGCCCCGGCTGCAAGGAGAATCCAGACCATGCTATCCCTTCTTTCATGAAAACTGTCGTGACAAACTAAACCACCGCGCCTATCTGCAACTGCGCTTTGGTAAAGCGGCGAATGCCCCAAAACACAATGACCGTCACCACCGCTGAGCCCGTGACGACAATTTGCAAGTGCGCGTGAATCGCGGCCCAATCCGTATTGGTGAAGCGAAACAACGGAAACGCGACGAAGTTGGCGAGAAACCCCGCAATCAAAAAGAACGAGTGCATCCGAATCTCCCCGCGAATTGTGGTTTGCAGATGCTCGTCATCCTGCAGCTTTTCGTCGAGCGCATTAAACGCATGGCTCATATCTTCGGCCCCGCTTTGGTCGCGTAACAGCAGAAGCTGGAAGAAAAAGTCAGCCGTGGGCAAATCGATCGCTTGGCGCAATCCTGCCAGACGTTCGTGCAGGGGCGCCCCGCCTCCCGCCATCCGCAGATAGGCGGCCATCATGGGGGCTATCGGTCCCGTCGTAAATTCGGTGGCGCTTTGCGTCAAAGCCGTATCCACAGTGGCGCCCCGGCTGTACAGCTGGTCATAAATCAAAGTGACGAATTCGGAAAATTGCCGGTGCAAATCCCCCATGCCGCGCGTGGCCCGAATTTCCAACCAGAGCGCCGGGAGTTGCCACCCGATATACGCCATAATGGCGGCGGCCAACAGATCCTGCACCACCAGCAGCCAAAACACGCCCAGAAGACCCGCGCTGATCAAAGACAGCAGGCGAAACCGCGCCGGACTCCACCCCAAAAGCCGCATCGCTCGTTGGGTGACCGACCAGGCCGGCGACGATTTTTTGATCCGCTGTGTCTTGTCGCGCAAGGCATCGGGCCATGTGCGCAGGGGCAGAATATTCCGCGTGGCATATAAATACATCGCCAGAGCCCAGGCGAGCGCGCTCACCACCCAAATCATGGCCTTGCCCCTTCCGGAGCCTCCGTGCTTTCTGCGCCCTCTTCGTGCGACTCGCGGGCCATCGAGGATACTGCTGCGGAGGTCAGGTCCATGGCCTCTGGCGTAATATCTTCCGGGCCCACCATATCCCCAGGCTGGGGGATCCGAACCCCCTCAATGGTCAGGCGCTCCGCCAACTCATCGGAAATGGGATGGACCCAATGCCAGGCATCGGTGCGGTAATCCCACCGAATCAGTTCGCGAAACCCGTCGGGAAATTCCGGATCGCCCATCGACACGACCTCGACCACCCGCGTCACCCGACGGGATCCATCGCGGAACCGTTTCAGGAAGACCAGAAAATCCAACGTTTCGTGCAAGACTTCCAGTAAAAAGTCTTCGCGAATGTCCATCCCGGTTTGTTTGAGATAAAACACGAAATTGAACAGGGCCTGTTTCGGCGTCCCGGCATGCGTGGAGCCGATGCCGCCGGGATGTCCCATTTGGACGCTTTGCATGAACGGCACTGCTTCGTCTCCCGACCGCACTTCTCCGATAGCGACGCGATCTGGCCGCTTGCGTTTCGTGGCCACAAAGAGATCCGGCATGGTCACCGGCTTTTCCTTGCGCTGCACCGTTTGCAAGGACACGAACCGCTGCACATCGGCTTCAATTTCTCGCACATCTTCCAGCACCAGCCACCGGGTCTCTTCCGGCGCCCCATGTTCAATGGCGATGCGAGACATGGTGGTCTTCGCCGACCCCATAGGACCACACATCAGCCCGGTCGCTGATCCGCGGGTGAGCGCGAGAATCAGACGCATCGTCTGCCAGTCGCACCCGCCCGATGTGACGAAGCGAGCGGGAGTAAAGCGTTCGGTCTGAAAAGTCGATTTGCGGATATTGAGAGTACAGCTTATGGACACCGGCGGACACGTCGCATTAATGCGGTTCCCTTGAATCTCCACATCGACAATCGGATTCCCGGCGTCAAAGGCCCGGTTGGCCGGGGCAATCAGCCGCTTGATGAAGGCCATCAGCTCGTCGTGATTGCGCCAGCGCACGGGCACGCGTTCCAGTTTGCCCCGGCGTTCGATGTCCACTTCTTTCCAGCTATCGACCAAAATTTCCGTAATCGACGGGTCTTGCATGAACGGATCCAACCGGCCCCAGCCGAAGAGATCCTGGTCCAAAGCGGTTAACGCTTCGTGGCGTTCGTCCTGCGTCAATGACAGGTCGGCCAGCGCGTTTTCCGCCAAGACGTGAATCTGTTCGCGGTGGGCCTGCCGGTTGCCCAAAAACAATGCGCCGTCATCCGTAAGCCGTTTGCGCACCGTCACAATCGCATCGACCACGGGGTCGGCCCCGTCAGCTTCACGGGCCGCTTCCACCGCCCGGTTGGCCAAATTTACGCGGTATTGGTTATGGAGCCGCACGACCGCCGGATCTTTTGTCTTCTGATTCATCGTGCCCGCGCCGCCTTTCTCGCTTCTTTTTTCGCTTCCGCTTGGGGAGAGACTAACAACCGGCGCCAGAAAGAACGGGGCGCTGAGAGAGGATCCGTGTTCGATATCCCGTCCCGGCCCAACGGCAGCGCCAACGCCTCCAATACCTGAGCCCATTCGGCCGATGGAGACACCGCGTGCCGGTTCACGCCGGCCATGTATTGGTCAGGGTGAGACGTGACTTTGCCCCACAAGGGCAACCCCAGCGATTCGGCCAGACTCAAGGGATCCAGACTGGCCATCCGGGATTTCTCGAATTTGTTTATCACCAATCCCATCTTTTGCACGATACTCCGCCCTTCATCCCCCATGCGCTCCAAGAGGTTGAGATAGACCATGGCGCTTTGCAATCGATGCGCAGTCGGCTCCAACACAAAAATGATCCGGTCCACCTGCTTGAGCGTTTCGTACGCGGTAATGTCGCGCACGGTGTGCGCGAGATCATATATCGTCAGTTGCCACTGTTGGGCTGCCCAATGGTAGAGGTGCCCCAATTCGGTCTCCGCGTACTCCGGATGATATTGCAGCCCTTCCGCCGTCCCGACCATGCACAAGGCCGTGAGACGGCCATTAATCGGCACTTGGATGCGCATGGGGGATGAAGGGCGGAGTA
>JAKAAS010000066.1 GCA_021802225.1 Bacillota bacterium | reverse complement strand
GAAGGTGGAGTGTTTGCCACCGTATATGCCCGTCCTGTCGTGCGCATCCGCTTGCACCACAACGGGTATGAACCCGACGTGATGCTGCAGAAGAAAAAACTGGAACGGAACATCAGTCTGCTGCGGCAAACGGTGGAGGACGATCCTAAAGATGTCGCGGCGTGGGGATTTCTAGGGAGAGAGTACTACCTGATTGGACAGTTGGAAGAATCCGTGCGCGCACTATACCAGGCCGAAGCTTTAGCGGCCGGCAATCCCAACTACGGAAGGGTTGCGGAAGTCCGCTCATTCTTGACCGAGGCCCTTATCCGCCTGGAACGGATGGAGGAGGCGCTGCAGGTTACCAAACGGATGGTCCGCGATATGCCGCAGTTCCCCGGCGGCTGGTACCTCAAGGGACGAGTGGAACTGACCATGGCGGTGAAGATGCTGGAGGAGTCTAAAAACTCCTTTGCGGAGTCAAAAAACCGCGCGCCGTCTTACCGCGGTATTGTGTCCTATGACACGACGATTCCCACGTTCCGGGCCGTGGTGGGCATGGCCGATGTCGCCAAGCTGCAAGGACGGTTTGCAGAGGCCGTGCAACTGTACAGACAGGCGCTCGAAGCGCATCCCGGTTCTCCTGAAGTCGAGATGCAAATCAAATACCTGGAAGGGCAGTCCAAGCAGATTCTGCAACGCTCATAATCGCAAGGAGGATGTACAGTTGATGAACCGCCGGCGCGTGGGAATACCCTGCGCCGGCGGTTTTTATAGTATCGGTCCCAGCCTTCCGCTCGCTTACGAACCTGAGGGCAGGATGGTGATCAGGTGGGTATTGGATTTTGCTTCATAGGTAGCCGCTTGCGCAGATGTTTCGTTTGGGGGAGCCGTGCTCTCCCGGGCATATACCATGACCTGCCAGGTCCCTGCGATTTTTGGTGTGAAGGTGTAAGTAATGGAAGGCTGGTAAGGGCCGTTGGGTGTATAGGATCCCCCTGGCGCCAATATCCAGAACTGCACTACGGGGTCGCTGAACCCAATAGGGATGGCCTGAACGGTAAAGGGCTGGCCGACCACCCCGGTGGGAGAAAACGACAGGGACACCGTTTGCCCCGCCGCATTCTTATGGCCTTCATTTGTTCCTGTTGCTTGGGTTTCCCAGGAAATGGTCAGCGGTTCGCTTTTGCCCACGACCTGGCCGGTGCTGTTGACGATTTCAGCCACGAAGCTGTGCGTGGCGTTGAAGGAAACCGATACTTGGAAGGGTCCCGGCGCTGTCGTCCGGTTGATGACGGTGTTCGTGGTGGAATCCATAATCACCAGGGAATCACCAGCGGTCAAGGTAGACGTAGGGTCGGCCGTCAATGTGACGGGTTGCCCAGATCGGACGATTGGCTCGTTGGCTGTCAACTGCACCGGATACTGCGTAGAGGGGCTGACCACTATGGGTGCACTGCTGGAATTGACCTCGTATATTTTCTGCTGTGCCGAAGTTTCGTTGCTGGGAGCATTGGATTCCCGGGCATAGACTTTAACCTGAAAAGATCCTGGACTCGTAGCCGTAAACGAAAAGTGAGGATTCGGGCTATAAGGTCCGCTCGATTCAAACTGGCCGTTAGGCAGTTCGACCCAGTACTGAAAAACTGGATCGTAAAAATGCACTGGTGTAGCGGTGACGTCGACCGTCTGTCCAGTCGTAACAGAGGCCGGGGCCGATATAGAGACCCCGTGCTGGCGCTGGCTGAATGTTAACAGGTTTTGCTGAAGGCCTGTACGCTGCAACGCTGATGCCAACATCCATGATGCGATAAACGGCATAATGACTTGTCCTCCTGTAATTCAGAAATGATGGGGAAACTCAGACTGTGGCCGGCGGCACGATCAGTTATCTGAACACCGCTGAGACCCTAGACAAAGCACACACCGGAGCCAACAATTAACTGCAATCTACTCTTTTGTCGATGACATTACCAGTGTACCAGAGGTAGGTCCGCAAAACGACGTTTTGCGGATCTTGTGTGGCACTCCGCGATTTACGGGGAATTATATTGGTGAATGCTGTCGCCATTCGTGTCTCGGCGTCCAGTTCCGGTACGATGTACACCAATGCCTCTGCCGTTTGATACAGACCACCACTTATCCATGGCGGTCGGCCGCGACCGCGCCGAGGACTATGCGCATGATGCACGGGCGATGGCAGAATTGCCTGAGAGCAGCCAGCAATACTGTATTTTGGTCTATGCTGCGCACGCATTGGCGGGACTGCCGGTGCGAGTCGAACCCTGTATCGGGAATATTGGCACGATCCCTTCCAGGACCTTGCCGGACTCCCATAATGCCGGAGATTTCGGCTCTTTCCTCATTGGAACCCGCCATGAGTGGAGGGTGACGGAAGAGGAATTAGACGCAGCGCGGACCGATGCCCATCTGGATTGCCGCGATGTACGCCCAGGTGCCGTCTTGATTGCGCCCGTAAAAGTGGACGGGGCCGGGGTGTACATGGGGGCGCACACTCCATCATGGGCCGCGGAGAAATTGCCGGGCACAGCATCGACATTACGGCAGATATTGCCGTGAGAGTTGAAGTGATCAAGGGGCTGAACATTGACGGCCCCTTGCTCTTGCCCAATGCTGAAGATCTTCCCCGCATCGTGCGGCCATTTTCCCCTGAAGAACGCAAGGAGTTCGCTGAACTGAGCCAAGACTTGGAAGTGGTGCCCGAATTGGATATGCTGCCTGTCCAATTCATCGGAACGGGCAAGGATCTCAACATGGCGACCAGCCATGCGGTCACGCGGGCGGCACGGTTTATGAACATGAGTGAGGATGAAATCTTGAACCGGGCACTGTCAGTGGGGAAGTGCAGATTTCGCTGTCTCCATGTGCCCCGCCGGAGTCTGGAATCAAAAGGTCTGTGGAACCTCGTTTCGGAACATTATAAGCCATGAGCTGGCAGCCAAGCCGCCAATTCTCTTAAGGCCTCTTCACGGAAAGCTGTTCCGTGAAGAGGATTTTGATTGGGAATGACCTGATTGTTTTAGCTGGTAACAATTTGGTAACACTGTCAGGATTTAATCATAATGAATAAAAAATCTTGGGTAGAGTTGCCTCAAGATGGGGAAGCCAAAACACATCGGGCATGGGGTTCAAGAAGATCGATCTAGCAGCCAATACTGAAGGTATCCTTAATTGTTCATTAACTTAGTTACCGAACCATTGTAAGTGGGGGTCTGGACCCCTACAATAAACATGACATGCTAACGAGTGTCCTTGACGACACTAAGGTGACTGCTTAGCAGGGGCTTGGAAAGGTGGATTCTTAAGTCCTCCCGAGGAATTTGTTTCGGTTGTGAACTGGTTGGTGCTAGTCAACAAGACGGACAGGGGCGTGATGCTCAGTTTTGTATCTTTGATATCGCGTTCATTTGAGGGCTTAGATGCACGTTGAGAAGACGGGCTCACCCCGTTGTTGGAGACACACAGGGTGCCATGATACTTATCATTAGCGGTGCGATTGGGATCGACTTACAAAGTTTACAAGCACATAAACCCGCACCAAGAAGGAGAATTGACGCATGTCTGTAGAAGCCCCGCCATCATCGAAACCTTTGGGTCTTAGACGGCCCCGCAAGCGAACCTGGTGGTACCTGCTGGGTGGCGCGGTGGTCATCGCGCTGGGAGTTGGCGTTTACGCTAAGTTCTTTACCCATCCGGCTGTGAACATTCCCCCTGGCGACTATGCCACCGTCAGCTACGGCAATGTCGTGCAGACAATCTCGGCTGCTGGCACCATACAGCCTCTGCAATCCATCAATCTCAACTTTTCCGGTGCCAGCGGGGTCCTGGCGACGGTCAATGCGTCGCTGGGACAGCATGTTCATGCCGGGCAGGTGCTGGCGACATTAAACGACTCAACCGATGTACCCGCGGTGCAGTCCGCGCAAGCCAGCGTAGCGGCTGCTCAGGCAACATTGCTGCAGGACGAGGCGGGCGCCACTCCCCAACAAATCGCTGTGGCGCAAGCCGCTGTGCAGAAGGCGCAAGTGGCGCTGGCTGGCGCTGAGCAGCAGTACAAGGACCAACAGGCCGTCGACAGCAACCATGCCTCCGCACAGCAGGCCATTCTCAATGCGGAGAATACGGTGCAGCAGGCGCAGGGCACTGTCGCATCGGACCAGGCTGCTGTGAGTGCCGCGCAAGTGAAACTTCAGCAGGCGCAGGCGGCCGTCAGCACCTCAACGGTCAACAGTCTGCCGGCCACTATCACAGCGGCCGAGGCCGCTGTCACCGCCGCTCAAAAACAGGAAACCGCTGATACGACAGCCCTGACCAATGATCAAAACAGCCTGACACTCGCTCAGCAGACCCTGACAACAGATCAGGCCACTTTGGCGCAGGACCAGACGCTGTACGGAACCTTGGCGGGTCAGTACCCAGCCGATGAAACGGCGTACCAAAATGCCATGAACGATTACAATTCCTGGCACGGATACGGGTCTAATCCCTATAGCTCGGAGGTCAGCACCACCTCGCAAGCAGCCAGCGCCGCCCAGTCGGCCTACAATACCATTCAGTCAGCAACAACAGCCGTGCAAAATGACCAAACTGCCGTGCAGACAGACACCAAAAATATTCAGGATGACGAGGCTAGCATTCAAAGTACCAAGGCAACGGTGTCCAATGACCAGGCCCAGCTGACCAGCGACCAGGATCAGCAGGCCAGTGACCAAGCCAATAACCCCCTGAGCGTGAGTGCGGCTCAGGTCTCCCTGCAGCAGGCTCAAACAACTCTGGCGAACGCCGAGAGCTCCTACACGAGTGCGGAAGCGTCTTTGCAGGCGACCAAGAACGTGGAAGACAACACGACAACCCAGAAGCAGGCCCTGGATGCGGATCAAAACAACATTGCCTCCGCGAAGAACGGGGTGACTTCGGCCGAGGCCTCTTTGGCTGAGACGGAGGCCGCCGCAACCCCCGCGCAAATCGCATCGGCCAAGGCATCTTTGCAGTCCGCTGAAGCGCAGCTCGCGTCGGCCAAAGTGGCGCAGAGCGACACCGTACTGACAGCTCCCGTCAGCGGTGTGATTGTTGCCTCCAATTATCTGCCCGGCGACACTTTCAGTGCCGCGAACCCTGTGTTTGTGCTCGATGACAGTCTGAAATCGAACCTGCAAGACAGTGTTGAGGTTAGCGAAGCCGACATTGCCCAGGTCAAGCCAGGAGAGAAAGTCACCGTCAGCGCGGCGTCCTATCCCAATGCGACATTTTCCGGCACGGTGCTGGAAGTGGAGCCGACCCCGACGGTGGTCAATGACGTCACCGAGTACACGGTGCTCACGTCCGTCAACAATTCCTCAGGCGATCTGCTGCCGGGGATGACGACCAGCGTGAGCATTCAGACCGCTTCGGCCAGCCACGTCCTCACCATTCCGGCTGTGGCCTTGCAGAGCGTCGGGACCCAAGAAGGAGTGTACATCTATCCGGACAGTCCCCAATTCCAGGCCCATAAAAAGAATGCTGCCAAGGGCAAGAAATTTTCCGGAAAGTTGTCCAAAAAACAGGCCGGGGTGATTTTCGTGCCGGTGAAGGTGGGGCTCTTCGGGTCTACGTCGGTGCAGATAAGCAAAGGAGTGTATCCTGGAGAACAGATTTTGCTGGTGGACCCCGCTTCCTTGAAGCTGCCGGTGGCCAAAGGCTTTCACTTCGGACCAAGGCCTGGCGGACGTAAAGCGTTCGGTGGCCACGGCGGGGGCCACAAATGATTTCCGCGGCGGAAACCGCGCCGAGCCAGCCCATCGTCTTGATGGAGCATATCCAGAAGACCTACTGGATGGGACAGCAGGCTTTTCCCGCCCTGCGGGATGTGTCGATGTCGGTGGCGGCTGGCGAGTACGTGGCCATTATCGGCCCCTCGGGGTCAGGCAAGTCCACGACGATGCACATCATGGGGTGTCTCGACACCCCCAGCGCGGGCCTTTACCGGCTCGACGGATACGACGTGTCGAAGCTCTCTGATGACGATCTGGCGCTCTTGCGCAACCAGAAAATCGGGTTTGTGTTTCAGAGCTTCAACTTGCTGAGCCGTACGTCCGCCATTGAGAATGTGGAGCTGCCCATGCTTTACGCAGGAGTGCCGGCGAAGATCCGCCACCAGCGGGCGCAAGATGCCTTGGTGCAGGTCGGCCTCGAAAGCCGGATGCACCACAAGCCGAACGAGCTGTCCGGAGGACAGCAGCAGCGGGTGGCCATCGCCAGAGCTCTGGTAACACACCCCGCCCTGATTCTGGCCGACGAGCCCACTGGCGCTCTGGACAGCCATTCTACCGAGGAAATTATGGGGCTGTTCCAGAATCTGCACGATCAGGGCAATGCCATTGTCATGGTGACCCACGAACTGGACGTGGCCCACCATGCCCACCGCATCATCAGCTTTAAAGACGGCCTGGTCCAGTCCGATGTGCTGAATCCGGACTTTCTGCGCCGTCCCGCAGCCGCTGCACAGCAACTGGAAGGAGGCGGGCGCTGATGCCAGGATTCGAAATTTTGCGGATTGCTTTGCGCAGCATCCGGGCGAACAAAATGCGATCCCTGCTGACCATGCTCGGCATCATCATCGGGGTGTCCGCCGTGATACTGCTCACGGCCGTAGGCCGCGGCGCCACCGACATGGTGACGAACAAAGTGGAGTCTCTGGGCACGAACCTGATTCAGGTCATGTCCTCTTCTACGAGCGTGGGCGGGGTCAGCAAGGGGCAGGGCATCGCCCCTACTCTGAGTATGGCGGATGTGCAGGCCATCGCAGAACAGGATACCGCGGTCAAAGCCGTAGCGCCTCTGCTCAGCCGCACAGGGCAAGTGGTGTGGCGGGCCAACAACTACTCGACTTCGGTTCAGGGCACCACGGCCAACTACCCGGAAATTGAGAACATGCCGCTCGGCAGCGGGCGCAATTTCACCAATCAGGAAGTCAACAACAATGCCACGGTCGCCATTATCGGCACCACCGTCGAGACCGATCTGTTTCCGGCCGGGATGAACCCGCTGGGCCAGACCATCGACGTCAATGGCGTTCCCTTTACGGTGATAGGGGTGCTGAAATCCCAGGGCACCAATGGCTTCATCAATCAGGATGACCGCATTGTGATCCCCGTGACCACCGACATGAATCTGGTGAATGGTACGACCTACCTGACAGCTATTTATGCCGCCGCGAAGTCGCCGGGCGACATGGGAATGGCCGAGGCGGAAATCACCTCCACCCTGCGGGTGGCCAATCAGATTCTGCCAGGGCAGCCGAACAACTTCACCCTGCTGGATTCCGCATCGTTTTTAGCCATCCTCACCTCGATTACCGGAATTCTGACCGACTTGCTGGCGGGCGTGGCAGGGATTTCCCTGGTAGTCGGAGGCATCGGAATTATGAACATTATGCTGGTCTCGGTCACTGAACGCACCCGGGAGATTGGAATACGCAAGGCGGTGGGAGCGTCCAAAGGCCTGATTCTGGCCCAATTTGTGGTGGAAGCGGTGCTAGTGAGCGTAATTGGCGGTCTGATTGGAGTCGCCATCGGCATCCTTGGCGCTGCTGTTGGCGGGGCCATCTTCCACCTGAGTGGACTGGTCGGCCTAAATGCCGTTTTTCTCGCGTTCGGTTTCGCGGTCGTGATCGGCGTGGTGTTTGGGGTGTATCCCGCCAGGAAAGCGGCAAACCTGAACCCCATCGATGCGCTGCGGTTTGAATGAAATTAATGCAAGCGAAGGCC
>JAKAAS010000065.1 GCA_021802225.1 Bacillota bacterium | reverse complement strand
CGGACGGCGTGCTTGTCGATTAGCGAAAGCATTTCTTTCGGCTGTGCTTTGGTGGCTGGGAGAAACCGGGTCCCTAAACCCGCGGCGGGAATCACTGCCTTTTTTACATTCTCGTTCATAGACCTTCCTGCCTTTCGTCTCAGAATGTGCCCGGTCTATTTCCCCGGGGGCGGCGGGGCTGCCCTAGAGCAGGTGGTCGTGCTGCCCTTCCTTGAGGGCCTGAACGACTTGGCGGACGTCTTGGCTGCGGTCAGGCGACAAGATGAGGACCGCGTCCTTGGTTGCCACCACAAACAGGTCTTTGACACCGATGAACGAGACCACCGGCCCTTCGCTAATAGCCGTAACGTTCTGGCTGTCCACAAAAATCGCATGGCCGCGGGCCGCATTCTGCTCATCGTTGCGGGGGAGATGGCGTGCCAGCGCCGCGAATGTGCCCACGTCGTCCCACCCGATATCCGCCGGCAATACGAACACATTCTGCGCCTGTTCCATAATGCCATGGTCCACGGAAATCTGCGGCAGTTCAGGAAAAATTCTGTCGAGACCGTCCGGGTGCGCCACCAGTTCTTCAATACCGTCAGCCAAAACGGGAAGTTGGATGCGGACGGCGTCAAGAAAATCTCTGGCCGTAAAGGCGAACATGCCGGAATTCCAAACAAAATGCCCCGACTGGACCATCTCCTGGGCCGCTTCCGCCGGGGGCTTTTCAATAAACCGCTTCACGCGGGCAATGCCGTGAGCCACTTCCTGCCCCTGTTCAATATATCCATAGCCTGTCTCCGCATGGGTGGGCACAATTCCGAAGGTATAAAAGCCGCCTTGCGTTTCTGCGGCAGCCAGAGCCATTTCAGCCAGTTTTTGAAAACGTTTCTGGTACTTGATCATGTGGTCCGACGGCAAAATCAAAAGCACGCCGTCCGGGTCCTGAGCGTAAATCTCTCGGGCAGCCCAGGCAATGGACGGGGCCGTGTTGCGGCCAACTGGCTCCCCCAAAATATGGGAGGCGGGAACATCCGGAAGATTTGTCTGGACCTTCTCCACATAGTCTTGGCCAGTCACCACCCAGGTGTTGTCAGGGCCGATAAGGGAACGGACCCGGTCCCTCGTGCTGCGAATCATGCTGTGGTTGCCCATCAGCGTCAGAAACTGCTTGGGATGCATCATGCGCGACAAAGGCCAGAACCGCTCGCCGCGCCCTCCTGCCAATATTATCAACCAACGTGCCATAGTGTGTGCGACTCCTTAGGGCGCCACCGCCGCCATTGCTGTGGATTCGGCCTGCGGTCCTGAGCCGTGGGACGGGCTGGGGACTGTATGCGCATCCTTGTACTCCTTCTGTAAATGTAACATATTCACCCCGGGCTCGGCCAAGCCCACAGCATTTTACCGCAGCTTGAAAGCATCAATCTGGTCCAAAGCAACAATCAAAGCGCGGAATTATGCAGGCAATTCCGAGGCGGACAAGGATTCTTGAAATGCGAGGGACCGGAACCTCCGCGGGCCTTCGCCATGTTTTGGCAGGACAGGCCAGCGGCGCGAAAAAACGACCGGAATTCACCAGATTAGCGGCAGCGGATGGATTCGGCCATATTAGCCAAGAGGTCTATGCGTAAAATGGACAGTCCATCATCCTGGCGTTTACGGTCTTTGTCCCTCACAAACCGGGATTCCCCTGAAACCCGGCCGTGGCTGTTGGTCCACGGCGAGTTGGCGGCGGGCTTGCCGGGGCCGCAGTTCCCGGGACAGAAACGGGCGTGGCGTTTAACGCGGCACTAAGAGAGTTTTCATAAAGTCTGGCGACCGCATCATCCGTACGTTTTCGCCTCCCGCCGGGAGGCGTTTTCTAACATCAACAATTGGCAAATACCTCCCTTTCGGAGGATGACACCTCGTGTCATCCTCCGAAAGGGAGGTATGTCGAATAAAATTCGTAGACGGAGAAATAGCCCGTCTGACGGGATTTATTTCGATTAAATCGGCTTAATTACTTGACAAAGAGCAAAGGTCCCCAAAAATTCGTTGACTGGCCATATTTTACAGTCAATCTGAATCGGAGGGACCATCCCATGCTGCGCACGATGATGACCGATGCCGAACTCTGGGCGCAAGTGCAACAGGATTTACACGAATGGAACGAAGACTGGGGGGATCGCAACGCGTGGAGCAAAGAAACGGCGTGGACATTAGCGGCGACGCTGGACGCGCAGGCTCAAGTGGCCCGGTCGCGATATACGATCGATCGAGGGCGTCCCGCTACGGATCCGTTTCAACCGCTCCGGGCTCTGGGATTAATCACCGTCCGGCAAATCCCGAGCTTGGTGGATGGCGTTGCGATGCTCCGCCAATCCGTATGGCTGTGCCACCTCTGCGGGTGGGATCGCCCGACTGATGTGCCGGCCGGCGCCCGGAGACCTATGGGACCGATTGTTAGCGGAAACCAGCCTCGGCAGTGTGCAACGGGGTGTCTTGCCGTCGGTGTGGGATCTGGCTGTGGATGGCTCACCCATCGCCAGTGGCGCGTCCAGTTTTAGCGCGAAACGCTGTGACTGTTCCACGCGAGGCTGCGGCTGTTTGCGGTACTTTAGCGATCCGATGGCTTTGGTCGGATGGGATACCCATCGTAATCGGTATTACTTTGGCTATGACCCGTCCGCTATGGTCGTGGTGAATGCTGTACCGGGGCAACCGAGTCATCCGCTGATTGTCAGTTTGGCGCTGCATCCCGCCAATCGTCATGACGGCGTGGCCCTTCCCGATTTGCTCGTGAAAACGCAGACCCTGTATCAGACGCCAAACATCACGATGAACCATCTCATTGGGGATGCCGCCTATGATGTCCAAGCACTCTGGGACTTTACTCGACAACGCGGACTCATCCCGGCCTTTGCGCCCATGCAACCGGTCGAACCACCCCATGTGAGTGATGCCGCCATCGCGGCTGGCGTCACGCTCTCCGACACCCATCAGCCCCTCTGTGGTGACGCACGCCCGATGCCGCGCATCGGGCAACCCCGGCCAGGGGTCATGGTCTATGGGTGTCCTCTGCGGCAGAAGTCTGCCCCGCCGTGTTCTCATCCTTGTGACAAGGCCAAGAAAACCGTCACGGTCAATTCCCGGGGATCGCGCTATGCCGACAGTGGCGTGCCGTACGGCACGCCTGAATGGACGACCTTATATAACGACCGAACCGGGGTGGAGCGGTCCTTTAGTTTATGGACCGCCCACGGGATTAAGGCGGCGCATCATCGCCGGCCTTATCTCTGGTATGCCCGATTAGCGCTCGCTGCCATGGTCTCCCACCACGAGGCCTGGATCCGCACCGCCGCGTAAAGCGGCAGCCGACAAGGAGGTGATGATTGACTCACCCATCGTCGCAGATTTTGAGTCGTTTGTCACGACTCGGGCATGGTTTACGAAAAAGTGGTGCTTCGAATGCGGAGAATCGCCAACAAGTCTTAAAATCCCGCACGGCAAGGACTTTATGAAAACTCTCCTAATTGTCTCGTTTACCATTGTTCGTCGCCAGCTGTCCGATCATGGCGCGAAGACGTTGCACGGCATCTCCGGGGCGGACCACCAGTCCCGAGGATTAAAGAAATGGCGCATATTAAACGTTACAAATCAGTGCGCCGATACGCTACGCGCAGGGCGGCGGCTAGCGCGTGAATGTCTTTGGTGTGAGCATACGGTGTGACATGATCCACGCCCGTTGCATCAAGACCGGACCCCAACCGCAGACACTGCGCCCACAGGCGTCTCCAAGATTGGTAAGGCCCGGGGAATTTGTTGTGAGAGGTTGCGGCAGACCTCTTCAAGCACGAGCACGGAGGTCCAGGCTTCCACTAACCAGTTCAGCCACTTGACGCAGCGCATGGGAAGCACCGTCCAGCGATGCACTGCCTGCAATAATGACATCCGCGTCGAGAAACACTCGGAGAGATGGCATCAGGTGCGATCGGGGCACGCAGGTTCTTCGGTTCCGCAGCGACCCTGAACCGATGCCGGCTGCAGCACGCTCTGCCGCCACTTGTCCGGCAAGGCCTGCCACCACCGGTATACAGAAACTCACAATGAGAATGCCATCCCAATCCACGAGCGTTAAAGGCATGTTCAGCGCAAAGCCATAACGTTGGCGCACTTTTTTGGATAAAGCGACTATTCCCCGGCCCCCTATTTGTACGGTATATTGTGGCATGACATCAAGACCTCCAGCCTTTGGACGGAGTTCACCGCAATGCAGAAATGCAGAAAAACTGATGGCAGGCATACTCTCTTCCCGAGCTCTCATATTGACCAGCACGTCGGCACCGGACCAGCCAATGGCGGAGGCGGTCTCAAGGCAAACTACGCCCGTAATTTCCTGAATGATGACGGTTTCAAGGCGAGGCGGTATCGGCGCAGCCATGGCATGAAGTTTCCTCAGGCATGCCGCCTTGCGGCGGCTTTCCCGGAATTCCCGCCCCTTTGCATCAACGGAACGGGCTCAGAGTATATAATAAGGGGAACTCTCCAAGGGAAGGGGCGGGGCTTCGTGTTTATGAACAGTTATGACCGGTCGCTGCAACAAATCAAGGACCGGGTCAGTGTGCTCGGTCAGGACGTGTCCGCCATGCTGAAGCAGGCGCTCGCTTCCCTTTACCGCCAGGACAGGACCTTGGCCGCTTGGGTCTTGGATCATGATGATCCCATTGACGATGAAACCAACCAAATTGAAGAAGACTCCCTGCAGCTCATCTCTTTGCAGCAGCCGAGGCAGAAGGACTTGCGCATCCTGGCCGCAGCGCTCCGCAACGTGAGAGATTTGGAGCGGATTGCCGATTACAGCTGCGACATCGCAGAAGTTACCGAATTTCTGGCGGGCGCGCCCTATTTCAAACCGCTGGACGACATCAGCCGCATGGGGGAGAAAGCTCTGGCCATGGTGCAGCTGGCGCAAGAAGCCGTCAGCCGCCGCGATCAAGAACTGGCGCTGCAGGTGTTCTTGCGTGACGACGCCGTGGACGAGCTCTACCATACTCTCCATGATGATATGCTGCGGGCCATGCACGAAGATTCGCGGGCCATTGAGCAGGCCAGCTACCTGTCTCTGGCAGTCCGCTATCTGGAGCGCATTGCGGACCATGCTGTCAATATCGCCGAAATGGCGGTGTTTGTGGAAAATGGGAACCGCCGGCCTTTCCGCCGCACCCCGGACGGAGATAATGTCCATGGTCAGAGCTGAACCGGGAGTCTGCTCATGACCGCAAGCTGGATCTCTCTCGTCGGCGGCATGGCGCTCTTTACTTTTGGCCTGTCGCAGACGAGCGACAGCCTGAAAAGACTCACCGCCGGCTGGCTCAAGTCGCTGCTGCTGGTCATGACCAAAAACCCTCTGGGCTCTATGGTGCTGGGTCTGAGCGCCACCATGCTGGCGGGCTCATCCAGCGCGATTACCGTGATGGTGGTGAGTTTTGTCAGCGCCGGGCTGCTGGAACTGCGGCAGGCGCTGGAAGTGATATTGGGGGCGGCCATCGGCACCACCTTGACGGTGCAGCTGATCTCGTTCGATTTCATCCGCTACGCCCCGCTGCTGGTCTTTGTCGGGGTGGTCATCGGAATCATTCAAAGAGGGCGGCCCAATGCCTCCCTCGGCTCGCTGACTCTCGGGTTTGGCCTCATTTTCTATGGCATGATGGTGATGATTTCCGCAGTGCACACTTTGTCAGGTGTTCCCCAAGTGCGGGCCGCCCTGGCTGCGGTGGACCATAATCAATTCATGGCCTATATGCTGGCCATGGTGTTCACGGCGCTCATCCAGAATTCCGCGACGGTTATTGCCCTGGCCATCACCTTCCGAATTCACGGCCTCATCGGTCTGCCCACGGGCTTGATCATTGTGCTGGCCGCCAATGTGGGATCTACCGCAGCCGCCCTGTACAGCGCCTGGCTCGAAGGCTCCCGCAGCGCCAAGCGAACCGCAACCGCCTACTTTCTGATGAAATTCACCGCCTCGCTGGCAGCCGTCCTGGCCTTGCCATGGCTTGAAATGGCCGTGCGGGCCGTTGACAGTTCCCCTGGCCGGCAGCTGGCCGATGCCCACTCGCTGTTCAATATCGCCATGGCCATCGTGTTCGTCCCGTTTTTAGGACCGCTGGCCCGCCTGATGGAGCGCATCCTGCCCGATATCCTGCCGGAGCCCGTCAGTGTGCTGCTGGACACCGACCTGCTGGAAGATCCGCCTGAGGCGCTGTCCCGGGCCGCGTCAGAAATCGTGCGCATGGCCCAGATTATCGACAGCCGCATTTTCGAGAGGCTGACAGGCTACCTGCAATTTCCCAGCGAGGCGGATTCCCGCACCATGCGCCAAGCCGAGTCCGACGTGGACCTGCTCCACCATGCTGTCACCCACTACCTGTTTCAGCTGGGACGGGAGACACACCTTGCCGGCAGCGAGCTTTCAGGCCAAGTGCGCCTGCTCTATCTGGCCAACCACCTGGAGCACCTGTCCGACACTGCCATCAAGGTCATCAACACCCGCGACAAGCTGGTGCGTCGCAGCTTTGTCTGGCCTCCCTCATTATGGGACGACACCCGCAACCTGCTGGAGCGCCTCCGTGTCCAGTTCGCGCGGCTTGCTCAGGCCATTGCCCAGGATGATGATGAGCAGGCATTGCAGCTTGTCCAGGAAAATCCGGAAATTCTGCGCCAAGAAGGCAAGATCCGCCTGAGGATCCTGACGCACGTCGACGAATCCCAGCTGCCCTTCACCTCGGCCCTGCTCGAGTTGTCCGATGACCTCTCGCTGTTGACCGGCCGCATCGCGGCGGTGTCACGGGCTTTGCTGGGAATTATCTGACGGACAAGGCTCTGGCCTTCGCAGAAGCGCCAGCAAATTCCCGGCCACGTCGTCGCCCAGCCACGGCAGCTTGCTGTCCACGTGCCAGCGGGTGATCAGGGCAAACAGCAGTCCCAAAGCCGCCTGCGCCAAAAACTCGGGCGCGATGTCCCGGCGGAACTCCCCCTGATCCTGCCCCGATTGGATGATCTCCACCATCTGCTGGCTCATCACCTGGCTCAGCTGCTCCTGCAGCACCGACTGCACCTCCGGATGAGTGGAGGCGTGCGACAGCATCTGGAAGAGGATTTGCCGGTTCAGCGGCCGGCTGTATACCGCCAGGTATTCCTTCACCAGCATCCGGATGGTATCGCGGGGCGAGTCGCCCCGGCTGCTCTGGAGAACCTGCTGGACTTGCGCCAAAGGCGACGCCTGCCGTATCACCTCAAGAAACAGGGCCTCTTTATCTTTGAAATACCAAAAAATCAGGCTGGTCGTGGAAATCTGCGCTTCCCGCGCGACATCCTTAATCGAGGCCTTAAATCCCTGGGCGCCAAACGCCTTCTGCGCCCCTTCGAGAATCTGCTCCCTGGTCGAAGTGTCCTTGGCCACGGCCTGGCGCCATCTCCTGTCCGCGAACTGTTCAGACCTATATTGTATCACGCGAACAAAAAAAGGGTTCCCGCCCCGTTCCAGCCATGGTTCTAAGCCAGGATGCCGGCCCGCCCAGACGCTCAGGCGCTAATCAAAATATTACCCCCTCTACCTCTTCACCAAGTCTGCGCCGCAAGGAATGAATGTAGAGGCCGTATTTTTTTCAGGGCGGAGGCTTGGGATAAGTTCAAAGACTACGGCAAGAGAAACAGAGGGTCTGACATGTTCGGTTGATTCGCGCGACTGCACAGTAATGGGAGCACGGCAATCTTGGCAAAGCCAGATTCGCCATGCCATAAACCTCT
>JAKAAS010000064.1 GCA_021802225.1 Bacillota bacterium | reverse complement strand
CCAGAGCCACCGCGTTCCCGTGATTGCTTTCGGACAGGGGACTGGCGTTGAGGGTCACATTATTCCGGCTGCGGGGGGCATTACCATAGATTTTACCAACATGGACCGCATCATTGCCATCCGCCCGGAAGACTTTGTGGTGCAGGTGGAACCGGGAATAACGCGGCGGGCATTAAATAAAGCGCTGGGACCATATGGGCTGTTCTTCCCCGTGGACCCTGGGGCGGACGCCTCCCTCGGGGGAATGGCGGCTACCAATGCGGCAGGTACAGAAGCTCTCCGCTACGGAGCTATGCGCCAGCAAGTACTCGGGCTTGAGGCTGTGCTTGCGGATGGGCGCGTGGTACGGGTAGGCGGGGCGACCATGAAGTCCTCGGCCGGGTACCAGCTGACCAGCCTCTTTGTGGGATCGGAAGGCACTTTGGGCCTCTTAACAGAACTGACTCTTAAAGTTTATGGGATCCCCGCACTGACGGTAGCAGCCCGGGCGGTATTTGACTCGGTCGAGGACGCCGGCCGGGCCGCTACCGGCATGATGATGCAAGGAGCGGCTGTGAACAGGATGGAGCTGATGGATGAACAGAGCATAGCGGCTGTGAACTGGGTGGAAGGCACGTCGTTTCCCGTGCGGGCGACTCTCTTCATGGAGTTTGCGGGAAACCACCGGTCGGCTCTGCTTGAGGACTTGGCGACGTGCCGGGATGTGGCGGAGGAGAACGGGGGCCGGGAGTGGACGGCCGAATGGGATGCGGACCGTCGGAATGCATTATGGCATGCGCGCCACCGGGCAGCGCTGGATATTCTCGCTGCGTCAGCAGGAACGCACCCTTTTACAACGGATACGGCGGTTCCGTTGTCGGCGCTTCCCGCCGCTCTGCGCCATGCGCGCGACACCCTGACCCGCTACGGCGTGCAAGGGGCTGTACTGGGGCACGTGGGGGACGGCAATTATCACATTGTCATGGGCATCGACCCGAATAACCCGGAACAGGTCGCTCAAGCCCGAGCGGTCAACGAAGCGGTGATCCACTATGCTTGGGAGCAAGGCGGCACATGCACCGGGGAGCATGGTATCGGCATGGGCAAGACGCGCTTTTTGCGGGAAGAAAAGGGAGAATCCAGCCAGCTTTACTGGACAATAAAAGACGCATTGGACCCGAATCACCTGCTCAATCCTGGAAAAACGGTGCCCATGAGGGACTGAGCGGAAGAGGGCTGCGCTTGGCAAGCGCAGCCCTGAATTTTTTTAGCCCTCGAGGATCTTGCAGAGCTCTTAGGAACTTGATGCTAGCACACGGTCGACATGGGCGAGAAATTCCGCGGCTTCGGCTCCATCCACGGCACGGTGGTCAAAGGTTAAGGAAACGGGGAACCCCGTGTCGCCGGCCCCAATCCCCAAAATGGCTATGGTCGGGGTCACTAGCCGCGGGGTAAAGTATTCGATACCCCAAGGGCCCAAGTTGCTCAGGACAAACGAAGGGCGAGAAAAGTCCAGTGTACCTGTGGCCTGCGTCTTCAGTGCATTGCGCAGATCGGCAAAGGCCAGGACCCAACTGTTTATATCGGGCTGCGCGTGAAGAACCGGTACCATCAGCCCGCTAGGAGTTTCAGATGCGATGCCCAAAACCAGCTTATGCGCCGCTACGGTCCCCTCGGAGCTGGCCCAGCCGTGTATGCGGGGATAGTGGGGCAGGGCTTCGCTCACGGCCCAAGCTATGCGTGCCAGAGGGGCCACCGCAGCGGGTCCCGAAGCAATGCGCCGGTGAAGGGTGGTGGGCAAAGCTGCGGGATCGGTCAAATGCTGGATCAGGGAGCGTCGGAAGGCAGGGTACGGCACAGTCTCACCAAGGGACTGCCGCCGGATCCACGCGTCGACATCAGCAACCGTCAGGCGCCTTCCTGAAGCCCCACGCGCCACATCCGCCAGATCCACGCCTTTCTCTTGGGCATAGCGCCGGACAGCGGGCGGTGCTGGCACAAATGCGGGGCTGGCCGCATTTTGCTCCGGGGACGCCTCAACATTTGGGCCGTCTGAGTTGGCCGGGGCCGGTGGGTTTACGGAAATCCGGGCGACGGCCTGGCCGGAATGAAAGACGTCGTTGGCAGCCACCACGGGGATCAAGTAGCCATCCACTGGGGCTTCAATCGCCAAAGTGACCTTGTCCACCATCGCCTCGGCCACCACGTCGCCCATGCGCACTTTGGCTCCTTGGTCATAGACCCAGTGCACCAGAACCGCCTCGGCCTCCGCCTCGTCACTGAAATTTACCGTAAGGTCCATGTCATCCATGCTGTCTGGCCCGCCTTTCTGATGTCTGTTCTCAGGGGTTGCACTTAGTTCATCATCCCGCGGATGGTCTGTGCAATCTTATCCGCCGACGGGATGGTGGCTTGTTCCAGCACACGGCTGTAGGGGATCGGGGTATCCGGAACGGCCAGCCGCTTTACAGGAAATTCAAGATAATCGAGGGCATCTTCCGCCAGAATGGCTGCAACTTCACCACTCATTCCAAACGAACGGTAGTCTTCATCGACAATCAGGACGCGGTGAGTCTTTTTCACCGTATCCACAATGGCTTGCTTGTCGAGAGGAACCAGGGTGCGCAAGTCAATCACTTCGACAGAAATTCCTTCCTGTTGGAGCTGCTCGCGCACTCGCGCCGCCTTGGGCACCATCGCGCCGATGGTGATGACGCTGATATCCGTGCCTTCTCCGGCTACACGGGCTTTGCCGAACGGCACCTCATAACTCTCTTCCGGCACATGAACCTCAGCCCAGTCATCAGAGGGCATCCAACCCAGACCCAAGAGTCCTTTATGGAAAAAATACATCACGGGATTGTCGTCGCGAATCGCGCTGACCATGAGCCCTTTGGCGTCGTATGCGTTCGATGGCACCACCACCTTCAACCCCGGCACATGGGCAAATAGGCTGTAGAGGGTTTGGCTGTGCTGGGCGGCATCGCTGTAGCCTCCGCCAATCGCTGTCATCAAGACCACTGGGTGAGAGACACTGCCGCCAGACATATAATGGTTTTTGGCCAGCTGATTGTAAATTTGGTCCATCGCCACGCCAAAAAAGTCGACGAACATGAGTTCGACGATAGGGCGCAGTCCCTCGGTGCTGGCGCCAACAGCCGCGCCGATGAACCCGCTTTCCGAGATGGGGGTATCTATCACGCGGTCATGTCCAAACTGCTGGTAGAGACCTTGGGTTGCGCCAAAAATCCCGCCGTACGCCCCCACATCCTCTCCCCATACCAGGACACTGGGATCCCGGTCCATTTCCTGCGCAATGGCCTCGCTAATCGCGCGCGCCATGGTGAGCTTCCTTATCGTTGCGGTTGACATGTTATTTGCCTCCTAAGCTTGGCGCGAATACATCGGTTAAGGCGTCGGCTGGCTGCGGCTCGGGTGACTGGCGTGCGTAGGCAATGGCGTCTTCGACCAGTTGAGCCACTTCAGTTTGAATAGCGGCATCATCGTCCGGAGTGAGGAGATGATGGGCGAGAAGATAGTCGCGAAATTGGGGAATGGGGTCGCTTTGGCGCCACTTCTCCTTTTCCCCGGCACCCAGATAGGTTTCCGCATCCCCTTGGAAATGTCCGTAGAATCTCGTCGTCTCAATCTCCAAAAGGGTCGGCCCCTTTCCGGCGCGGGCCCGGGCCACTGCCTCGCTTGCCGCTTCTGAGATGGCGAGCACGTCGTTTCCGCGGATAAACACTCCGGGAATCCCGTAAGCCTGTGCGCGGTCGCTGTTGTTAGCGATGGCTGTCGACTGCTCTTTCGGCACGGAAATGGCATAATGATTGTCCTCAATCACGAAAATGACAGGCGCTTTCCATAAAGCTGCCAGATTCAGACTCTCATGGAAGGTGCCTTGGTTGGCGGCGCCTTCGCCCGCAAATGCCACTGCGACGCTGTCGCGGTGCTGGTGGCGGAAAGCGAACGCTGCGCCTACGGCAGGGGGGAACCCGGCACCGACAATCCCAGAGCAGCTGAAGTGCACAGCGGGGTCAAAAAGGTGCATGTGTCCTCCCTTGCCGTGGGACAGCCCTGCGGTGCGGCCAAAAATTTCTGCGGTCATGCGGCGCAGGTCAATCCCCTTGGCGATAGCAAAGTGGTGGGACCGGTGAGGCGCTGTCACCACATCATCACGGCGAAGGTGGCGTATGACCCCGACGGCTACGGGCTCTTGCCCTGCGGCCAGGTGCATTTCCCCAGGGACCGGACCGGCGGCGATACTGAACAGAGGGCTTTTTCCTTCCGCATAGACTTCTGCCATCCGGTTCTCATAGAACCGAATCAGGCACATCATGCGGTACATGTCGGCGTATGAATCCATAAAATGGGCCTCCTTTGACTCATGAACTGGCTGGGGCGTCTCTGACGCCCGTGTTCTTTTGTTCCTGGGCACGCCTGCTAATGACTGCCCGCACGCTGCTGAGCCTTGCCAGAGGATGGAAAGCCCAGGTGCTCCGACATCAGGCGGGCTTGGTCCTGAATATAGCGGGGCACGTTGAGGGTTGCCGGGTCGTAGCGGCTTTCCGGCATGGATACGGCAACTGCGCCCCAGATCTGCCCGTCGTACTGGAAAATGGGAGCGGCCACACAGCAGACGCCCAGTTCCCATTCCTGAAGATCGCAACTGTACCCGCGCTCCCTAGTGAGCCGGAGTTCACGTTCCATGTGCTCTGGGTCTACCCGGGAATGGGCTGTGCGCGGGGACGGCGGGTGCAGGCGGCGGTAACTGATCAAATCCCGGGAGGGGAGGTGGGCGAGGATTGTCTTGCCCAAAGCATGCACAAATGCGTGTTCCCGGTAGCCCACATAAAGGGCCCGCACCTTGACTGCTTGATTGCCTTCTGTGATGTGCTGGATAATGACTTCGCCGTGCACCCACCGTGCGACATAGGTTGTTTCCTGAAGCGCCGTGACTATGTCCTGGGAAATGATTTTTAGGGGGGCCGGCACCGAGAAATCCGGTCGCATCTGGTTATGCAGGTACGCAATTTTGTAAGAGAGCTTGTACAGCTGGCTGGTCTTGTCCTTCTCCACGTAACCTTCTTCAACGAGAGTCTTTACAAGATGGTAGCACGTGCCAAGGGGGATATCTGACGCGGCGCTCAGCCATTTTACTGTGATTCCCCCGGATTGCTGGGCAATGATATCCAGAAGGCGCAATCCACGGGACAGGCTGTGAATGGTCCATGAATTGGCCATCTGGCACCTCTTTCTTTATACTCAGCCACAAATATCTGAAGAGAACAAAATCGCTAATGGTTCTGGCTTCATTATACAAATGGCTTTTGCCATTACAAGACACAAATTTTCAGATGATGAGAAAATGCCGGGAAGTGAGGACTGGCAAGGCGCTTGACCGGTTCATATGCTCTGAGCATTCGAGCTGGGCAGCGATTCCCCAAACGCTGCTCCCATAATTCGGAAAGCATTCCGGATGATTTTAGCACGGATCCGGTTTGTGTCTCTGGTCTGGATGCGTCACACTGGACAGAGAAAACCGCTAAGTAATTCGCC
The DNA here is from genome assembly GCA_021802225.1 of Bacillota bacterium. Next base: position 2,336 of record JAKAAS010000064.1, on the reverse strand, counting down.
ATAGGCCGGGGCGCCTCTTACGAGCTCCCCCCGTAAACATGCTGTCTTAGGAGAGAGATACGTATGGATATTTACACGCAAGTTGTCGAGCCTACAACTATTCGCACTCCGCCGAACGCTGCCTCTTTTCCCATCTACCAAACGTCTGCCTATACCTTTGCCGATATCGATGAAGTGGACCAGTTGCTCGCAGGAAAGCGGGAAGGGTATTCTTACACCAGGGGCGGCAATCCCAATACTGATGCCCTGGCTCAGTTTGCCGCTGCGCTTGAAGGCGCCGAGGCAGGAGTGGTCACCTCTTCGGGAACGGCGGCGCTAATGGCCGGAATTCTCGCCCTGCTTCCCCGTCCTGGCCGCATCCTGTTGGCGCAGGAAATTTATGGGGGGACGGTAGGAATCGCCCGCACGATACTGGCCCCGATGGGGTATCAGATGCAGTGGGTGGACACGCATGATCTGGCGGCCGTCCGCGAGGCTCTCGCCGGCACGCCTGCGGTGTTGGTTGTGGAGACCATCTCGAATCCCCTGGGACGGGTGTGTGAACTTGACCGCATTATCGCCATGGCTCACCGGCATGGTGTGCGGGTGCTGGTGGATAACACCTTTGCCACCCCGTTTCATGCCACTCCGCTTAGTTGGGGAGCCGACCTGGTTGTGCATTCCGTGACGAAATTCATTGGGGGGCACAGCGACTTGATTCTTGGCGCCGCAGTGGGTTCCAAAGACCTCATTGCCAGGGCGGCCGCGGTCGTGGATTCGGCTGGGTTTACCCCCGACCCGTTTGCGGCGTGGCTGGCGTTGAGGGGCGGCCGCACACTGGCCCTGCGCATGCAGCAAGCGAGCGCTAACGCCTTCCAGCTGGCATCGTCTCTGCAGTCTCTAAAAGAAGTGCGCCGGGTATACTACCCGGGCCTGGATTCCCACCCCGACCACATTTTGGCTGCGCATCTTCTGACGAGAGGGTTTGGGTGCATTGTGTCAGTGTCGCTGGCAGCTGGGTACGGAGGGGTGCAGGAGATGGTCCGCCGCCTGCGGCGGGTGCGGTTTGTTCCTAGTCTGGGCGACGTAGCGACGACAGTGTCGCACCCCGTGACCGCGTCCCACCGCGAGCTGACTGCGGATGAGAAAGCCCGCGTGGGGATTGACGGCAGTGTGGTCAGGATTTCCGTCGGCATCGAGTTCAGCGGCGACATCATCGAAGATTTCACTCAGGCCCTGCGAGGGGAATAGGGATGTCGGGTGCAGAGACTGGGGTGTGCATTAAAAGAACAAGGGAGAAGATTTAGGGGGGATTTCATGATTCAGGCAGGGCAGGAGTTTCGGTGGGAACGTAGCTTTACCGATCAGGACTTGGAGCAGTTCACCCAGTTATCCGGGGACCGGGGAATGCACCACATCGTACCTGACGAGCACGGCAACAAAATGATCCAGGGGCTGTTAACGGCGACTCTCCCCACTAAAATCGGGGGCGATCTCAATTATGTGGCCCGTGAAATGGTCTTTGATTTTCACCGCCCCGTCTATGTGGGAGACACGGTGACAGCAGTGGTGACGGTGAAAAAAGTTGAGCGGAGGAAAGCGGACCGGCTTCATGTGGAAATACTGTGGGAATGTATGAACCAGGATGGCCGTGTGGTGCTGTCCGGTTCCAGCCACGGAGTGATTTTTGACCCCTGACCAGGTCATGTTGGCGGGCTCGGCCGGAAGAATCCCGACCAATCCCTTGTAGCGCTTGACCGTACTCGGATGAGGATGGCGTCTGGTCAAGATTCCCGGCCTGCCGCGCCATAGGCCAAAAATCCGATGCTTAGTTCCCCTGTTGGGCCGTGAACAGGGTGCCAACCATGGGTGGCTTTTCTAGCCGTATTTCCCGTATACTGTAATTGTTAATGCATGCTGAAAGAGGAGAGGGTATTCATGGAAGAAAAGAAGGGCAAAGAAATCGAGTGGATGCTGCGCATGGACAGCAATTTGCATAAAGCATTTCTAACGGCTGCACAAGAGAATGACCGGAGTCCCAGCGAACTGGTGCGCGAATTTATGGAGAACTATATTAAGACCCATAAGCGTAATGAACCACCTGTGGAATAATTCGGCTGAGTGTCATCCGCACCGCAATGACTGGCGAGAGGCTCGCAGCGGTGCAGGCCGTGGCGACTGACAGGAAAACCGGAAAGCACCCGAAGGTTGCCTTCCGGTTTTCTCAAGCCCGTTCCCCAAGAAATAGAGATTGGGCTAGCGCCACAAAGGAGCGCACTGCGGGTGTCGCTTCGTTGATAAAGGGGCAACGGAGACCTAAATATCGCCACACCGTCGGTTGCAGGTTTTTTACCAGG
>JAKAAS010000063.1 GCA_021802225.1 Bacillota bacterium | reverse complement strand
GGCGGGATTTAACCCCACCAACACGGAATCGACCCGTGCGCTTTCCCTCTTCGTCGATAAAGGCAAAGTCCTCTTGGCGAAAGAGAATGGCCCCAACGGCGATCCTGCCCGTTTAGCGCGTCTGCGGTCGGACCTGAGTGACGCGATGTTGAACTACAAGAGCGGGTCCGTGCCAAACATTACGGATCCGGAACTACAGTCCTTCGCGACGGAATTGGGCTTGCCCCATGGATTAGATTGGGGTTCTAAGGCCCCTCAGAACGGTAATGGAGGGGTGGCGAACTAATGATTAATCCTATTTATAATCAAACCACGACCTCGCAATCCATCTTTATGCAGGAATCGGTAATGGAACTCCAGAGCGCTCTGGCTAATCAGTATTTGGGCGCGTTGGGCCAGTTCCCCGGCCCTGGGCAGGTTGGCGTACAGTCGTTGGAATCAGAGTTTTATATTCTGACGTATGGCGATTCGGAATTTAAAGGCTTGGCAGATATCGAAGCGGTGCCTGTGGCGAACTTGGTCCACTTCTATCAGATGCTCACTGATTACGGGAGTGACGTTCCCGCCGCAGTGGGTCCGGCGGCGTTGCCTCCGATTAACCAGTCGTTCTACCAGCGTGGATTCGCGGAAGTCCGGTTCTTCTCGGACCTTCGTCAGATTCCATTGCCCATGCTCCAGATTGAATCTTCGGTCGGGAACCTAACCGCCCGGTACACGGGAGATTCTCTCTATGCCCTCGCAGGTAAAGTCGAGCATGAGATTTGGCAGGGAGATTCGTCCGTTAACCAGTGGACGATGGATGGTCTGCGCGTGCAGATGAACAACAGTCAGTACGCAGGCACGAACGTCATTGATACCCGTGGTTCGCAACTGTCTCCATCATGGATGGAAGAAGGCGTTGAGAACATTCGGATGAATTGGGGACCGACACAAGATTTGGCGTTGCACACCTCTCCTGCGGCGATGCAACCGTTAGCCACGAACTTCATTAACAACCAGCGCGTCATTGGATCGTTGTGGAATGGCGGAACTGGGAACCGCTTCAGTCGGTGGGATGCACAGTTTGGATCCGTCCTGATGCGGGACAATCGTTTCACGGAAAAAGATCCCTTTTCTCCCGCTCCAAAAACTGCTGGGCAGAACTTGGGCATTGGCCAGGGCGCTCCACCTAACCCGACCGTGGCTCCGACGCTGACGGTCAATACGGCAGATGCCAATTCCCTCTTTATTGCGGGGACGAACATTGCTGCGCCGGGATACTACGCCTACTGCTTTTCGTACATTAACAGTTCCGGCAAGTCATTAACGTCTCCGATTAGCGCATTGGTGAATGTCGCTGCGGGGGATTCGGTCACGATTTCCCTGCCGACGAGTGTTTCCCCGGCAGTGACCGGGATTCGGATTTTCCGTAACCAAAATCCCTACGCCTCGTCCGGTATTACCCCGGCGTACAAAGACATGCAGATTATGGGCGATTATGCGGTGGGCAGTCAGGTGGGAACGTTTACCTACACCGATGAGAACTCGGACATTCCGGGCACCTATGACGCTTTTATCCTGAACCGCAACAAAGCCGCGATTCACTTAGGGCGGTTGGGTGAAGTGAAGAAATACGACCTGGCTCCCATTTCGATGGCCCAATGGTTCTTCACGGCATTCTTCGGGATGTTGATCGTCCCCGCGCCGCAGTTCCATATCCGGTTGAAGAACTTAGTGGGTGGTGTATTGCCGACGCAGGCTGTTCCTGCTGCGTATAGCTAAGGCTTTCTAGTCGCGTAACTCCCGCGAGAGCGGGGAATTTCCCCGCTCAATAAAGGAGATGACGGAATGTATCAATCGGGACAAATTGCGTTATATAACACCTCAACAGCGGTTGTGTATGTGGGGGGCGATTCTATTGCTCCCCAACAAACCGCCAGTGTGCCATTGGGATCCGTGCTCAACGATCCGTCTTTTATTCAAAACCTCACGACAGGCGCATTAGTGATTGCTGATCAAACGCCCGGCTATTCATGGGGCGCAGTCGAAACATGGCATTACCCGCTGACCGTTCCATGGATGACGGATGTGCAGATTAGTGCGGCATACACCATTCCATTAACCCCGTATCTCGGATTATTTTCCGGCGGGAGAATTTGGGTCAATCCCCATAGTGGCGAAGCTACACTCGCCTTAAACATTTCGCAAGATAATGGTACGACATGGTATCCCTTGACCGAGTGGGAAACCTCGGGCACATGGACGATTTCCGGCACTCCGCAACAAGCCCTATTACCCGCAGGCATTCCGCAATTGCAAGGCATTGTGACGCCTTTGGCGGGAACGACTCCCACCGTCAGTATTACCTTAACCGCATATTAACCCCAAGAAAGGCAGGTTTGCGCGTGGCCAACACAGGAATTGTTAGTAATACTACAGAACCGTTGTATTCCCAGAACACGATTGCCGGGCACGCTCCCGGAACCGCAACTCCGTTTAATTTGACGCCGGGCACCGTCATTAATGTGCCGAACATGATGGGGTCTGCTTCCATTCGTTCACAGGTCTTAACGTGTGCCATTACCGCGTCCGGTACTCAGCAATCATTCGCCCACGGCTTGGTCGGCGTTGATGGAGAAGCGGTGGCTCCGGAAAGTTACGAAGTTTTGTCTCAGCAAGGCGAAGTCTGGAAAACGCAACGGGCGGACACAACCAACGTGTATTTGACCTCTCCGACGTTGGCCTCCAATACGGTCGTTTTGCTTCTCCAGTATTAAGTGACGCGCGGGGAGTGATGGAATGAATCTCTATCAAGCCGCGCAAAACCCCGATAGCCGGTTCCGGTCTCTCCCGAATACTGATCCACAGACGCGGGAAATGGCGTCCTATAATGCGTATCCTCCGTTATTCGGGCGCACGACGGAAGGGTTTCATCAAGTCGAAAATTGGGGAGCGCAGTTCCGCAATGCGTGGGCGGTTGAGCCGGTGTTCAGATCTCTTCCCGCCAGTGGCACCGCAGCCGTCCCCGTGATTTGGAATTACGCCAACAATGTCTTGCCGTCTTCGGGCTATGCAATTGCGTGGAACGGCAGTGATGTGGCTGTGACATGGACCCCCTCTTGGTCAATCACATTGGATGGGACGACCTACACCATCCCCTTGACAGATTTCGGGGAGATGACAACAGCCGTCGGCGCGGGAGCCCGCGCATTGTTGCAGGCCCCGATTGGCGGAGACGGGAACACGGTGGGGAATTGCACATGGACCGCAACACCAGCGAGTGCTCCCAGCACTACGGCCTCGATCTGGATTGGTCTTTTGTATTGGTAACATTCTCCCGTCACTGTGGCTCATGGTGGCGGGATTTTTTTTGAAGAAGGAGCGGAACGGAACACATGGCATTTGATCCGGCGGCATGGGCCGCACAACGGTTAGGCCCGCAAGGGAAACAACCGCGCATGACGAACATGCCTCCGATCAATGCGGATCAGCGGGAATGGTCCATTGCGGCGGTCAAAGATAAATTTGGGCGGGAAAATCTCCATTCCACCTTAACTTTGGGAGTGAGTCAAGGAGAACTCCCCGCGCCCGCTGTAGGGTTTACCAATGCCCAGAATGAACCGCTAGATAACCAGAGTTACCCCATGCCTCCCCGCGGGGACGGCGAACCTGTCAGCATGGTCAGCAATGCCCCGATGTACAATAACCCGCAGACCGGGAACATTAATCAAAGCACGGGACTCGTTTCTGCGACGAATGAACCCTTGACTGCTACGAATACGCAACCCATTCAGCAGCAAATTATTCAAGGGACATTCTTCCAGTTCCCGGAAGAGCCCGATGCGTCCGGTGACCTTTGGGGCAACATCGGGGAAGGCCCCAATGGGTACAACTGGAATATCAACGGATCGCCTTTAGTAAACCCGTATGTGCCGGGATGGTTTAATGAACAACCTCCCGTCTTAAATTTCCCGCCTGCGTTTACCGAGCCGCAATTTCGCACACGGCACTTGTTTGGATTCGGATCACTGATTAGTCAGTGGCCCGATTGGTTGGAAGTGTTCCAGTCATTTTATGGGCAAGCCTTGGACGCGGTGGAGGCAGATTTCGGGGGATTTATCTATCCGCGCGTAATTTTAACGGACGGAATTTCCAGGGGATTCATACCGGGAACCGATTTCGACCTTGAAGAACGCGAATACGACTTCGACTCGAATTCATTCTATCACTGGGGGTGGATGCGTCTCCGCTATACACCACTGATGGCCATCTTAAATATGAATATGGTGTATCCCACCGGGCAGATGATCTTGCAATTCCCGCCCGCGTGGATTAAGCCGCAGATGCTGAGCGGGGAAATTCGTCTTGTGCCTCCGCAGGGTGCTATTAGTGAGGTTGTGTTGGGACCGGGCGGATACATGGTGATGTTGGTCGGCGGAACCCTGACGGATATGCCTGCCCTAATCTTCGTGGATTACATTGCAGGGATGTGGCCCATTCCGATGCAACTGCGCCGCGCTATTGAGCTTCGACTCGCTTTGATGATTTTCCCGGTGTTGTCCGACGCGATTGCCAAAGGCCGGGCGGATGTGATGACCACGGTTGATAATGTGCATTATAAGCAACTCTTCACCACTCGATCTGATGTACAGGGACTGACGGGACGAATGACCCGCTACCAACAAGAATACAACCAGATCATGCGCAATTCCCGCGCTCGCTACCTTGGATCAGCCAAAGCCTACAGCCTTACCGCACTATAAAAAAACACTCCCTGCTCAAGAACAAGGAGTGCGCACGGGCGTCTCATGTATTCCTTTGATAGACACAATCAACTTTGACATTCCCGCGCAAAATTTGAGGCGGTGTCTCATATACTCTTTTGATACACAAATCAACTCTTGACATTCCGCCCCGCCAACCCCATAGGAGGCACCTACGCGATTGACTAGAAGGAATCTCCCGGGGAGACCCAGTACCATCGAAGGCGTTACACAGTACCCTTTGATAAACACATCAACATTTGACATTCCTTCGATGGAACTCAATCTCCTCCCATAAGGGTGATCCCGGCGGAACACAATACGAAAGTGGGCGTTACACGCCTCATCTTGATATACACAATACCGCACTTGACATTCCCACTCCCGCATTGCATCCCGCCAGAATCATGAAGGGCGTTTCATTCTTTCATTTGATACACACAGGCACTTTTGACAACCCTTCAACTACAGTATAACACCTTCACAACCTCTTGTCAACTATTACTTATGATGAAAGTTTGGGCGGGCGTTACACGATTATACTTGATGTTCATCCCCTTGTTTGACATTCCCACCCGCAGAGACGACATAGTAAACCTATGGCGCGTCTGCGGAGGGGAATCCCTCCTGCCTTACTGAATGTTCGTCTTCCCTTTCCCGTCAATACCGTATCGCCGGAGAATGCTCATGCACACGTCCACCATAGCTTGCAGCAGTTCCGCCTCGTCTTCCCCCATGGGGTCGTTGGGCCACCTGCCACTGCGGAGAAGATTGTACGTGTTCTGTACGTCTTGCCGGGAACGCCAGCCGCCCACGCCTTTGTTCCGGTGGGCATTCACGATGTGGGACTCCTTCATAACTTGGTGTTCCCGCTGTTCTTGCTGTTGTTCTTGTTGTAATTGTTCCCGCCGGAGAGCGATTTGCTGCATCTTTGCTTGTGATCCTTCCGCGAACGGAAGATTCATGGAAGTTTTATGTGCTCGCTTGGCGGAAAACATGTACTTGAGTTTTGCGTCAAAGTCTACACGGTCATCCGTTGTGGCATAAGTCCACGCGAAATACTGATCTTTGTTGGCTTCAAGTTCTTTCTTAATCGCTGCTTTTCCAATACTATTTTCTCGTGTGTACAGGGAAGTAACGGCATTCATGAAGTCCTTAAACCCCATGGGTTGAAACATATCGTCGTGGTGATTGTAGTAGGTTATCGCGGCCATGTATTGCACTCGGTTGTCGATTGGTATATCTACATATTGTACGGGTACTTCCCATATGTTGTCCCGGTTGAGTTCAGACCATCCCCTGTCTTTGTAAAACAGTCTCCATGCCACCATCCGCGTGTACCCGTCCAAGACTTCATTGTCCCGGCGGGAAACAATAAGCGGATTAATGGTCCGCCCGTCATGGATAGAGGCGAGGATAGCCATCCACATTTTTTGATTCGCATGACGATCCTCGAAAAACTCCCCGACCTTGGTTTGCAATAGATCTCGGAGATCCACCATCACGACGGCGGAAAGGGGCGGGGGAGTGTAGTTTTGTAAACGTTGCATTATTTAGTAACCTCCTTAGTATGGTGAATCATGGATCGGTGGGGGAAGAATGATCCCGCGAGGGCGTTACACGACAATTCTTGATATGCACATCATGCCTTGACATTCCCGCGCGGGATTATTACTCCCCCACCCGTCTTGCGTGACACAGCACTGTCACAGGCGTTACACTCAATTTGGTGATACACAAGACGCCTTTTGACATTCCTGTGACAGCACAGCGCCACGCAAGACAAACCTTTCAGCGGAACAGGACACTATAGATGGCGTTACACAAGACCACTTGATACACAACCCCCACTTTGACATTCCATCTATAGAACCCCGCCCCGCTGAAAGCGAGGATGAAGCCAACAGCCATCGAAGGCGTTACACGGTGCCATTTGATAAACACAACAACATTTTTGACATTCCTTCGATAGCCGTTGGCCCCACCCTCTAGGGGCGTCGGTGCGCAGTATGCAGTAGCGAGCGTTACACAATTGCAATTGATATACACCACAGCTATTGACATTCTCGCTACCACATACCGCGCACCGTGGCGGAATATTACCCCTGACTTTCCTCCCATGCTAGCCACCGTTCCGCGAGTTCCCGCACAAAGGCCCGCATAGTGTGTTTCCAAGCCTTACCCTTGTAATGTGCGAGCACATGCGCCTCTGTCATGGTGGGGTGACTCTCAGCATACTGGGTCATTTCCGTTTGGGTCATACGGTCTAGGTCCAGCAAATACTGCTGATACCAATAGTACTTTTGGTGTTTCTTGAGACTAGCAATAAAGGTATAAAGAACAGTCGGTCCCGCCAAGCGGTAGGAGATATAATCGCCGGGAATGTCTCCCCGCCGGGCACGTTGCCCTGATTTCCGTGCATGGGCTTGCGACATGCCTGTGGTAGAGGGCACTAATCCCAAGTAGGCAAACAAACTCCCATACTTCATATTCCCGGTTTCTGGGTTGACAAACAAGCGTGGGGAACGAATCACGTCTAACAATCCCGCTGCTGTAATCTCAGCTAGTCCTCCATCATGCGCGGCCTTTAACGCTACTTCAGTATACCATGGAGTTTTATTAAGTTCCTTTTTAATCAGATTCCCCAAGAATCGTTCCTGTGATGATTCCAGTAACAACGCTTCAGCAATGGGGTCAATAATCAGTCGGGCATCTTCATACTGTTTAGGATCTTCTGTCATGGCTTCTTGCATCATGCTAAACAATTGTAAGACGGCTTTTGTACGGTCGGCACTCAAGGTAATATTCCCATTGTCCTTAATCAAACGGTCGAGTAATGGGGTAATTGTTTTGGTGAATAACATATTCCCACCAATGATGTCCACCTGTTGCATAAGCCGCTGCCGGGATTTCATATGCATGTTTTTTCGCATCTCATAGTGAAGCACGACATGCTGAAGATCGTTAGGCAAGACATCCGTTCGGATCACAGCTCGTTCTTGCATAGCAAGATAGTCTTCCCCGCCTAGCCGTGGGACGGTGAGGAATTTCATGGCGTAGGATTTCCACTCATCATGATTCATGTCTTGTGGGGAAATTTTCCCTTTGGTGGGAACTGCCCCTTCTTCTTCCTCATCAA
>JAKAAS010000062.1 GCA_021802225.1 Bacillota bacterium | reverse complement strand
GGCGGGGCACGCAAGAATTGGGGGGGGAGAGCATGACCCATTCACGCCACACCTTGCAACAGCAGATGCGTCAGACCCAGAGTCTGGTGCTAACGCCCAGCATACTTTTGTCTCTGCATGTTTTGCAGTTGCCTGCCGCGCAGCTTGAAGACTATCTGCGCCAGGAAACGGAAGCCAATCCAGTCATTGACGTGCAGAGCCCGGACCTCTCCTTCCCCCCCTCTCCTTCAGTGCGCAGTCAGGGGGGATCTGGTATTACCAGCACTGCTTACGATATCCCGGATCGGCCCCAAAACTCACTGTATGACGATTTGACGCAACAGATCTCATGGCTTCCCCTTTCTCCGGAAATTCGCCAGGCGGCCTGCTATCTGATTGGCAATCTTGATCCCGATGGATATCTGCGGGTGCCATGGGAAGAGATAGCGCGCACCGCAGTCATTCCGATTGCCGTGTTGAACGGCGCGCTGGAGGCGATCCATGCATGCGACCCCCCGGGGGTGGGCGCACGCAACGTGCAAGAATGCCTGTGGCTGCAGAGCTGCAGAAAGTTCGGGAAGGAAGCGCCGGTGACGCGGCTGATTGAGCAGTGTTGGCCGCAGCTCCTCCATCCCCGTCCCTCCGCGATAGCCCGGCTGCTTAAGATCGGGATAGCAGAGGTCAGCGCGGCGCTGGTTGAGCTGACCCGCCTGAGCCTACGGCCAGGTGCGGTGCAGGATACTTCTCCAATAGATTACATTCAGCCCGATTTGCTGGCTGCACGCACGTCTGGCATTTTGCGTGTGGAGATTAATGCCGGAGTCCATCCCCGCCTGCAGGATGTGGCGGAGTACACGGAAATGAAACGCCATGCCCGCGACCCGCAAGTTCAGGCGTTTCTGCGCGGGGCCTTAATCCAAGCAGGGTGGCTGAAAAAGGCGTTGCGGATGCGGGAGCAGACCTTGTTGGCGGTCGCCGACGTCATCATTCGCCGGCAAGAGGGCTTTTGTTTTGAATTGCATCCGCTTTTGCCGCTCAGTGTGAAAATGGTGGCCCAGCAAACGGGATTTCATGAGTCGACCGTTCGGCGCGCCATTGCCGACAAAGCGGTGCAGGTGCCGCGGGGCATTATCCTTCTCCCGCGCCTGCTGAGTGAAGCGGTGGCGGTCAGCACGACGTCGGTAGATATGGTCCTCAACGCTATTCGGGAGGCGATTGCCCGTGAGAATCCCGGCCATCCGCTGTCAGATGCGGACATTGCGCGCCTGCTCGCCCACTCCGGCACGCCACTTGCACGCCGCACTGTGGCCAAATACCGGAAGCAGCTGGACTTCCCGCCATCTTCAGAGAGGAGGCGGCTGTAACTCGTGAATTTGTGCTGGTAGAGGAGCTTGAGAGAGGAGGCCATGGCTGATGACGATGGATGCGTTTGATTTTGGTGACGGAGCCGGGCTTGTCCTGGCCCACCAGCACGAAAATGGCGGAGGCTGGGTAGCGGCTTCTGCGGAAGTGAGCCCGAGAGCTGTCGTGGCGCCAGACGCCAGAGTATTTCACGCGGCTCGGGTGCTGGGAGCGAACCGGATTCTTGACCACGCGACAGTCTCTGGAGAGGCTCTGATAGACGAAATGGCGGTGCTATTTGACGGGGCCCGGGTTGAGGGCCGTGCCCATGTTTACGGCTCTGCCCAGATTTTCGGTCAGGCCTGCATTTCGGAGCGCGCGTCAGTGGGGGGCAATGCTCGCATTTTCGACCAGGCTTTCATTGGCGGGGCAGCTGAGGTGCAAGACAACGCTTGGGTTTTTGAGCAAGCGCAGGTGGCGGGGTCCGCGAAGATTCACGGAACGGCGCGCCTCGGTGGGGATTGCCGCATTGCCGGGGAGGCCCACGTCAGTGGTTACGTGCGGGTTTTTGGCCAGGCACGCATTCAGGGCCATGCCTATGTTTCGGGCAGCTGTGAAGTGAGCGGCGTCACTGTGGTGGATGGGCAGGCCGAAGTCATAGGCTTTGCCGTAGTCACCGAGGGGGTTTATGACGGGCACGCCCACCTGGAGTAACGGACGTAGGAACGCATGCCATGAGGCGGGAGGGAGCCAGGACGATGTCCACCGATACGTCTGTTTCTCGTAATGCATCACAGGAAGAGGAACATCGCGCCGAAGACCGCCGCAAGGTGCTGCAGGCCCGCTTGCGACGAAGCCCTGCCCGCCTGTTGTGGCTGCTTGCCGGTCCAGGACTGCTCGTCATGCTTGGGGAAAACGATGCGCCCAGTATGCTCTCTTATGCTGCCACCGGCTCCCAATTCGGCATGGGCTTCTTCCTGCCCTTTGTCGTTTTCACCTTCATCATGGCGCTGATTGCCCAAGAAATTACCGTGCGCCTCGGCGCTGCCTCCCAAACCGGTCATGCGGACTTGATTTACCGCCGCTTTGGCCGATTTTGGGGCAACTTTGCCATGCTAGACCTCCTGCTTACCAACTTCCTGACGTTGGTCACAGAATTTGTCGGCATTGTCGCCGGTGCCGGATACTTTGGTGTTCCCCCCTGGGCCGCCGTTATGGGCGGAGTGGCGATCGTCGGCACGGCCGTCATCGTTCGCCGCTATTGGGCGTGGGAGAGGTTTTTCTTGTTCCTGGCACTGGGCAATTTGATTTTCGTTCCGGTGGCGATTATGACCCGCCCCGACTGGGGGTTCGTCGCGCATGCCCTGTGGAGCTGGCAGCCCTTGATCGGCGGGTTCAACGGCAACATGATCGTCTTACTGCTGGCCGATATCGGTGCCACCATCACACCGTGGATGCTCTTCTTCCAACAGGGCGCGGTGAGCGACAAAGGGCTCAGCGTGCGGGATATCCGCCACGGGCGGGTTGATACAGCCGTGGGGGCTGCCCTGGCCGCGTTGGCAGCCTTAAGCTGCATTATCGCCACCGCGCCGTTGTTTGTGCATCACATGAATGCTAGGCAGTTCGGGACCGCGCAGTTTGCGCAGGCCCTGGTGCCGTATATTGGCCGGGTGGGCGGAGCCCTGTTTGCCTTAGGGGTGCTGGAAGCCGGACTGGTCGCGGCGACCGTCATCTCGACCTCTTCGGCCTATGCGTTTGGAGAAGTGACTCAAATAGCCCATAGTCTCAATCATGGGGTCCGGGAAGCGAAGGGCTTCTACGCCATGCTGGTGGGCATTGCTGCCGTCGCTGGGTGCTTGGTGCTGCTGCCGGGCTTTCCGCTGGAGATGGTGGTGATTATCGTAAATGTGATTGCAGTGCTGACTATGCCGCCTGCCATTGGGTTTCTGCTGATTCTGGCCAATGACCACGAAATTATGGGGCCGTATAGAAGCACCTGGTGGCTCAATGCGCTCGGCTTGGCGGTTGGGATTTTCGTCACCTTGGCGGGGGTCATCTATGCGGTGTCCGTCATTGTTCCGCAGTGGTTTTAATTATGGGGGTTGTGGCGTTCCTGCTGACGGTGTCTTGCGGGGAAAACTGAGGGGGAGGCGCCAAGGTTGTTTGTAGATAATGGGAACCGAGTCAATAGACCGCAACAGTGCAGAGAAGACCCGCTGCAGGAGCGGCGGCAGGTGGTACGCAAGATTCAAAGCCTCGGGCGCGCTCGGCTTTCGCCGGGGATACAAAAAGTTATCTGGTGTTTGAGAATTTATGTGCTGTTCATGCTGGCGATCGTGGCTGTCAACATTGTAAAGCTTATGCATTAAACCTTGGAGGGGCGGAGAAAGATTCAGATGCCATCATGCTTTTGGAAACCTTGGAGCGCGCTATTCGCACTATATGAAAAAGATATTGTTGCTTATTGATTGCGACTAATTATAATTAAGATATAAGCGAAATAGAAATGCATTTCAAATAATGATAAGGAATACGCCGCAAGAGAGGAGGAGGGTCATTCTGTCTAAGCCGTGGACTATCCAAAGTCTGGCGCGCGGTCTAAAATTGCTGGACATTTTGGCGACACAACCGGGCGGGTGTTCCGTGAAATGGTTAAGTTCTGTCTCGGGCATAACGCTTGGCACGTGCTACCACTTGATTAACACGCTAATAGAGGCGGGATATGTTGAGAAAGACGAGACCGCCCAAACCTATACGCTATCCTATAAAATCGCCTATCTGAATAATCAAATTCACACGCGCTTGGGATTGCCTCAACCCCTGACGGAAAAAGTCGATGAGTTAATGCGATTGCTCCACGAAACGACCTACTTGGCCAAATGGGAAAATGGCGAAGTCGTGGTGCACTACATTGCGGAAGGCAATCAAGCTGTGAAAGTGCGGTCATTGTATGTGGGATATCATGAGCATGCCTTGTTGCACGCCTTGGGACGGGCGGTGCTCGCGTATCTGACGCCCGCTGAATTGGACCGGTACTGGGCGTCGCACGAGATCGCCGCACGTACGCCTTTTTCCAAAGGGGCCGAGGACATTAAGCAGGAATTGCAGTTTGCTCGAGACGAAGGGTATGCCAAGGACCAAGAAGAGTTAGAGGTCGGACTTTGTTGCCTGGGAGTGCCAATTTTCCGGTTTGATGGCTCGATCTGGGGTGCGTTGGCGATCTCATTGCCGAGTATTCGCTATGCTCCATCTCCCGATCTAATTGTGCCGTTAAAAGAGAAGGCGTCAGAAGTTGCGCAAAGGTTAGGATATCGAACTCCCTTGGAGCAAAACCGTGGATAGGCCCGACAAAAATTTTTGACTTTCTACGGTAAGAAATGCCACCCATGTGGTGAGACTTGCCATTCGCGAAAATTTCTGTTGTAACAACCTCAGCATACAGCGTAGTGTCCCGCAATCGGGCATCAAAAACCGCGAAAGGGGGTGGTGCGAGACTCTCATCTGCAGAGCCACGTCAAAAATTAGCTACTGAGGAGGAGATGTTGTGGCATCGACCAAGACTTTTCAAGCTCTTCCGCCGGAGGATGCCGAGACCCTGGTGGCGGTCATGCAGCGGATCGTGCCCCACGCGGATGCACTCCTGCAAGAAGTAGTGTGGGAGACCGCACTGGCCTATGATTCTCAACTGGTGACCCAGGGGGAGTGGCGTCAGCAGGTGCGCCAGCACTTGCACGACTTAGATCGGCGGGCGCGTCAGCAGCACGGAACCATCTTCGCGGCGGCCCCCCCAGCGATACAAGATGCCCTCTTGCGGGAGATCGAAGAGACGGAATTTTTCCAGGGGCTCGTGAATGCGACGGTGACCGACTATTACAACCGTCATGTGGTTTGGGAAGCGATCGGCTATCCGGGATTAGCTCAGCGTGATGGCGCAGGATACTTGAATAAAGGGTTTGACCGTCTGGATTGAGAGGAGGAGAGACCTCGTGGCAAGAGCAGCCCTAAGGGTCCCCCTGAATGAACCGGCTGACGTCGTCGTGATTGGCACGGGAGCCGGAGGGGGCAATGTGATTCGCGAATTATGCCTCAGTGGAGTCAAAGTGGTGGCATTGGAAGCGGGCCCGCGGCTGGATCCCGACAAGGATTTCGAAGAAGACGAGTGGACCATGTTCCACAAGCTCTCATGGTTAGATCCCGTCATTCCGCAAGGCGAGGATATGACGGGACTCGCGACATGGATTTGCAAGTCAGTAGGCGGCACCTCAATTCATTGGGCGGGAGCCGCGCTGCGTATTCAGCCCCATGAATTTCATGCCCACAGCACCTATGGGGACGTACCGGGGGCCGCCTTGCAGGACTGGCCCATGGATTACGACACGCTGCACCCGTTTTATCAGGAGGCGGAACGCGTGTTGGGAGTGGCTGGACGGGTCTTACCCCCAGCGCCGGGCAATACCAACTTCCTCATGATGCAGGAAGGGGCGGCGAAAGTAGGACTGAATGCACATTCCGGGTACATTGCCATCAACACCGAAGAGTATGACGGACGGGGGATGTGCACCCAGCGCGGATATTGCTTTCAAGGGTGCCGCAACCAAGCGAAATGGAGCAGTCTGTATGAAGCGATTCCCAAGGCTGAGGCGACGGGGCTCTTGGATTTGCGGCCCAATTGCCAAGCGCTCGAGATTACCGTCGACGAGACGGGGCAAGCGTCCGGCGTTGTCTATGCCCGGGCGGATGGACAGATTGAAGAACAAAAAGCGCGCGTGGTGATCGTGGCGGGCAACAGCATTCAAACGCCGCGTTTGTTGCTGAACTCGGTGTCCAAGCATTTTCCTCAGGGCCTCGCCAATGGGAGCGGTGTGGTCGGGCGCTATTACATGCGGCATACCACCGCCTCGTCGTACGCCGTGTTTCCCCGTCCCGTCCATGCCTACAAGGGGATGACGATGATGGGCATTGTGGACGACTTTGCGAACAACCTCCCGGAAGAGCGGTCGTATGTCGGCGGGTTTCACCTCGAGACGATTATGCTGGGTCCAGCCTTTACCGCCGTGTTTGTCAGCCCGGGCCCTGCGACGTCCACGCCCAAGCGCCGGGCCCTATGGGGGCAACCTTTAGCCCAGTTGATGGAAGCCTATACCCACCTGGCAGGGCTGTGGATCGTCGGGGAAGATATGCCGCAAGCCGATAACCGGGTTACGCTGCATCCCTATAAAAAGGATGCCCACGGGATGCCGGTGCCGGTGGTCACCTATACTGATCATCCGAATGATGTTGCCATGCGCAACTTTGCGTGGGCACGCTCCCGAGAACTCTATATGGCGGCAGGCGCGACGGAAGTATTTGACACCCCGCCGTACCCGGCGACCCATAATCTCGGCACCTGCCGGATGGGATCCGATCCGGCCACGTCCGTGGTGAATGCGTTTGGACAAGCGCATGAAGTGAAGAATCTTTTTGTCGCGGACGGCAGCGTCTTTCCCACGAGCGCTGCGGAAAACCCTACGTTGACCATCAGCGCGTTGGCGATTCGCCAAGCGCATTATATCGTCGATCAAATGATGGCGGAACAATTGTAGTCACCCACACGAGGAGGATAACCCATGCCACGTATACTCATGTTAACCGGAGACGGTGCCGAATCTCTAGAAGTGATGTATCCCTATCAGCGGTTGCGCGAAGAGGGCTATCAGGTCGATATTGCCGCCCCGACGAAAAAGGTGCTTCAGACCATGGTGCATGATTTTGAACCGGGATTCGATACGTACACCGAAAAGAAGGGATACCGGGTGCAAGCCGATCTGGCCTTTAAAGATGTTCACCCGGAGGAGTACGAGGCGGTGGTCATTCCCGGGGGGCGGGCTCCAGAATGGATTCGAAATGATGCGGACTTTCAACGCATTGTCCGGTACTTCTTTACCGAGAACGCGCCAGTAGCGCAAATTTGTCATGCCCCGCTGGCCTTGGCGACAGCGGGCGTGCTCAAAGGACGGACATTGGCGGGATACCCAGCCTTAATGCCCGATATCACGGCCGCCGGGGGCACGTTCGTGGACGAAGCGGTGGTGATTGATGGAAATATGGTGTCGTCTCGTGCCTGGCCCGACCATCCAGAATGGATGGGGGCATTTATCAAAATGTTGCGCGATAAAGCGCCCGTGACACCGTAAACCAAACAGGATTCCAGGGGGAGCAGAAAAGGGGTCTCCCTCTGGAATTTTTCGTCCAGAGCCCAATTACTCAAGCTAAGAGGGTGGGTAGTGTGGAAAGAAGTTGGGTCGTGCATCGAGTGTGTGGTCATCAAGAGCCGCTGCTATTCGAAAATCCTACCGAATATGAAGTGGCCGTGGCCACCCAAGAACCCTGCAAGCAGTGTCGCATAACGGCACTACGGGCATCGCGGCGAACGGCGCCTAGGAATTTCAGACCGCCTCAAAAAATCTTTTGGATACCGTCGGAATATTTTCCCGCCACCGGGAATCGGACCCCAGGTCAGCACTATTTTCCGGGTACGCGTCGGGTCGGACAGAATCGCACGGAACAGACCGTGATGTATCTCCAAGCACTCATGGCCGAGCACCTCTGGCAGGCCGGAGAGAAAATTCCGTCGGTGGTGCAGTGGGCGGAGGCACTGGACATCAGCGTTTCGGCGGTGCAAGAAGCCTTGGGCCATCTTCAGAAGCAAGGATGGCTTGTCCTCGGCCGCCGCGGCCAGTTCTTTGTCACCCCGGGCGCCCGCTCGCGGGGAAACATGAGAGGGAGTGCGGAGATCCACGCATTACACGATCTATTGTCCGTCCGCCGACTCATTGAACCAGAGGCCGCACGG
>JAKAAS010000061.1 GCA_021802225.1 Bacillota bacterium | reverse complement strand
ACCTCTTCCCCCTAAAGAGTTGGGGAGAGGTTGTTGTATAAAGATTCCTGAATATGTATAATAATTCCCGAGGTGACCGAGATGCGGGCGGCAGTGTTGGGAGCTACGGGATATGCTGGGCAGGAGACAGTGCGCATTTTAATGCGTCATCCCGAGATCTCGCTGGTGGCGATGACGTCTGAGCGGGAAGCCGGTTTGTCTACGGACCGCTTGTTTCCTTTTTTGCGTAAAGGCCCAGCCACGTATGTGAGTCCACAGCAATTGGAGCAAGAGAATTTTGACCTGGTTGTCAGCTGCCAGGCGGCAAAACAGGCGGTATCCTATTTTCCTCAATGGGCCGCGGGCGGGGTGAAGGTGATGGACTTGTCCGCGGACTTCCGGTTTGCGGACAAGGGGGTCTATGAGTCGGCTTACGGAGCCCATCCGGCCCCGGAGTTGATGGGGCTGGCGCAGACAGGGTACGCGGATGACCCCCGGATAAGCTACTCCGCCAGCCACCCTATTTTTGGCAATCCTGGCTGTTACCCCACGGCATTTTACCTGGCCATCGGCCCCCTGATCCAGGCGGGGATAGCATTGCCCCACCTGATTGTGGACGGCAAATCCGGGGTCAGCGGCGCCGGGCGGAAGCCTCAGGTTGGTCTGATGATGGCGGAGATGGCGGAAAACGTCGCCCCTTACAATAATCCTGGACAACACCGGCACACCTTCGAGATGGAAGCGGTCACCGGCGGCTTTGTCACTTTTCAACCGCACTTGATGCCGATGGCTCGGGGTATGGAATTGACTATTTACATCGTGAACAGCCCGGCATCTCTCGAGGAGATCACTGGCTGCTGGAACAGTGCTTACCGCTCGAGCGCGTTTGTGGATGTGCTGCCTAGCGGGCAAAAACCTGAAACACGCCGGGTGCGTGGAACAAACCGGGCTGAGCTGGGGGCATCATGGGATGCTAGAACACAGACTGCGGTGTTGTATGCTTCTTTGGATAATTTGGGAAAAGGGGCGGCCGGCCAGGCGATTCAGCACATCAATCAGTGGCTGGGATGGCCATCCCACTTAGGGCTGGAGTGAGAAAAAGTGCAGAAATTCATTGAACAAGAGATTCCGGGTATGACCTGGAGTCCGTCGAATGTCACGTTTCCCAAGGGATTCCGCGCGTGCGCGGCGGCGGCGGGGCTGATTGCGGGAAGAGTGGATATGGCTCTCATATGGTCCGTCAAGCCGGCCGTGTTTTCAGGGCTGTTCACCACCAATTCCGCAGAGGCTGCTCCGGTCACCTTGACCCGCAAAGTGGCTGAGGGAGGATTGTGTCAGGCCATCGTGGTCAACGCGGGCAATGCGAACGCGGTGACGGGCGCGGACGGCATGAAAGACGCCATAGCGATGCAGGATCAAATAGGGCGGGGACTGAACGTCTCCTCCTCTCTGGTGGCCGTGGCATCTACGGGCGTCATCGGCGTGCCCCTGCCGATGACCCTGGTCCAAGACGGCATAGAGCACCTGGTGCAGGATTGGGCCAAGGAGCAGGGGTGCGGCGGCACCGCCGCCAGTGAAGCTATCCTGACGACCGACCGCGAACCGAAGGCCTTGGCCTGCGAGGTGGAATTGCCGGGAGGCACCGTACGCATCGGCATGATGGCGAAGGGATCGGGGATGATTCACCCGCAAATGGCCACGATGCTGGCATTTTTCACGACGGACGCCGATATCAGCAAACCCGTGCTGGACTCCCTCATGCGTCAAGCCGTGCAGCGCAGTTTCCTCCGGGTGTCAGTCGACGGGGACCCCTCGACTAACGATATGGCCGTGATTATGGCGAATGGCCTCAGCGGGGTAAAGGTTGAGACTGACAGTGCGCGCGAGCAATTTGGCGCCGCCCTCGTGCATCTGGCCCGACAGGGCGCGCGGATGATTGCCCACGACGGCGAGGGGGCGACCAGGCTCTTGACTGTCCGTGTGCGGGGGGCGGCCTCGGAAGCCGACGCCGCCCTGAAAGCCCGGACGGCGGTGCGGTCGAATTTGGTCAAGTCTGCTGTGTACGGCCAAGACCCCAACTGGGGCAGGGTGGTAGCGGCAGTGGGAAGTGTGGGGCTGCCGTTCAGCCTTTCCGGAGTATCTCTCACCATGGGGACTGTCCAGGTTTTGAAAGACGGGCTGCCCGTGGCGGGCGTGGAAGACCAGGCGCACGAGGCGATGGCAGGGGACGAAGTGGTGATGGATGTGACGGTAGGCAGCGGGCCCGGCGCCGCGGAAGCGTGGGGATGCGACCTTACCGAGCAGTATGTGGAAATCAACGCCCATTACCGCACCTGATGGGGCCATTGTCTAGGGGGGAGCAGCCAATGCGGGTGGTGGTGAAGATTGGCGGGAGCCTTCTGCAGCAGGCTGGCGCGGGAGAGTCATGGATCCATGAAATCCAGCGATTTGTCCAGGAGGGGCACCAGGTCGCTGTGGTTCACGGCGGGGGCCCTGCCATTACGGAAAGTTTGAGCAGAGCCGGGGTGGCGGTCTCGTTTCACCAAGGACAGCGGATTACCACCTCCGAGGTGCTGGGTCATGTCGTGCAGGTGCTCAGAGGCCAGGTGAACGCTGCATTAATCGTGCAGATGAGCCGCGCCGGGATTGCGGCCGTGGGGCTGAGCGGCGTGGACGGCGGCATGCTGCAGGCTCGGCGCCTGGATGGACCTGACCTCGGGCATGTAGGAAAGGTGGCGGAGGTCAACCCGGCGCTGATTCAGGCGCTGTGGCAGGCAAGCATGGTTCCCGTCGTGGCTCCTCTGGCCATGGAGCAAGGGGGCCGCGGCATTCTCAACTGCAATGGCGACGGGGTTGCGGCGGCCCTAGCCGTGGGACTGCAAGCAGATTTGATGGTCTTCTTTACAGAGCGCGGCGGGCTGCGCGAAAGTCCTGAGCCGGGAGCTGCTCTGGTGCGCCAGATTGCCGCATCGGACATTGCGCAGTGGATCAGTTCCGGGCGGGCCAACGCAGGCATGGTGCCCAAGCTGGAATCTGCCCGCGATGCTCTGCGGCACGGCGTGCCCACGGTGCTCATCGGGTCATATTATGATGCGTTCCAAGGCTCCACGGAATTTTTGGCGGATTAGCCGATTACACGAAAGAAGGTCTTTTTGCTGATGGAAGCCAATCATTTGATGCCGGTGTACAACCGGTATCCGGTGGTGCTCGCGCAGGGAACGGGCGCCGAGGTCTATGACACGCAGGGACGGCATTACTGGGATTTTCTAGCAGGAATCGGTGTAAACTCTTTAGGGTACAACCACCCCGCCATCCAGGAAGCGCTCGCCCGCAGCGCGCCCTTAATCCACACCTCCAATCTCTTTTGGACCGAAGAAGGGATTCAGTTGAGCAACAAGATGGCCGACATCACGGGCGGCTTTCTGTCGCTTTGGGTCAACAGCGGGACCGAGGCCAACGAGGCGGGCATCAAACTGCTCCGCCGCTACGGGAAGACCGTGCGCAAAGACGCCATCTTGAGCTTAAGCGGGGGATTTCACGGGCGGACGATGGGGTCATTGTCCGCCACCTTTGTGCCCGCCTATCAAGATCCTTTCACACCCCTGGTGCCGGAGTTCTTTGAGGTCGAGGCGGGCAATATCCGGGCACTGAGAGCTGCCATGGAGCAGTACCGCCCGTGTGGACTGATGGTAGAATCCATTCAGGGCGAGGGGGGTGTGGTTCCGCTGCCCCCGGGGTATCTGTCTCAGGCAGCCCAGGTAGCCCATGAGTTCGACTGCCTCTTGCTGGTGGACGAAGTCCAGACCGGCATCGGGCGCACAGGCCAGTGGTTTGGGTTTCAGCATGAGGATATCTCTCCCGATATTATCACAGTGGCCAAGGGTCTCGGCGCAGGGGTGCCGATTGGTGCTATGCTGGCCAAAGACAGCGTGGCCCAGTATTTTCAGCCCGGCGATCACGGCACCACATTTGGAGGCAACCCCCTGGCGGCCCGCGCAGGGCTGGCCGTTTTAACATGGCTGGAAGAAGAGGGGCTGGCGCACGTGCGCCAGATGAGCCAGGTGCTGGAGGGCCGGCTGGAGCAACTGGCGCGAGAGTACCCTGATATTGTAATGAGCTACCGGGGACGCGGGCTGATGTGGGGCATTGTCGTGTCGGCTCCCGCCAAAGAGCTGGTGCAGATGGCACTGGACCGGGGGTTGATTCTCAACGCGCCCAAGCCCAACGTGATTCGGCTGCTGCCGCCGCTGATTGTCGGTGAAGAGGGCATTGCGGGCTTTTATGATATCTTGAGTGGGGTATTGGAACAGTGGCGCCATACAGGCCGCTGATACACTGAAGGAGTGTGACATGCAGTGATTAAAGGAGTGAATCCCGGAGATACGGTCGTTCTGGCCTATTCGGGCGGTTTGGACACCTCAGTCATTATCCCCTGGCTGAAAGAGCACTACGGGGTAGACGTGGTGGCGTTTTGCGCGGATCTGGGCCAAGGGGAAGATTTGGAGCAGGTGCGGCGCAAGGCCTTTGCCTCCGGAGCCAAAGACGTCGTCATCAAGGATTTGCGTCAGGAATTCATCACCGAGTACCTGTTTCCCATGCTGAAATCCCAAGCGGTGTACGAGCATGTGTATCTTCTAGGCACCGCAATCGCGCGCCCCCTGATTGCGAAGTCCCTGGTGGAGGTGGCGCATGAATACCAGGCCTCGGCCGTAGCGCACGGAGCGACCGGCAAGGGGAATGACCAGGTGCGTTTCGAACTGGGGGTCATGGCCTGGGACCCGTCGCTGAAAGTGATTGCCCCCTGGCGCGAATGGGATATTACCGGCCGTGTTGAGGCGATGGAATACGCCCGCGCGCACAATATTCCGGTGACGGCGACAAAAGAGAGCCCGTATTCCCGTGACCAAAACCTGTGGCACATCAGTCATGAAGGGGGCGTTCTTGAGAGCCCTGCTGAGATGACGCCGCAAGATGTCTACACCTGGACCCAGTCGCCCCTAAACGCTCCTGAGACGCCGCAGTGGATGACGGTGGGGTTTGAAGAGGGGATCCCGGTCAGCCTCGACGGTGAGGCGCTCGGCGCGCTGGACTTGATGACCGCGATTAACGGGGCGGGAGTCCGCCACGGCATCGGGCGGGTGACCATGGTAGAAAATCGGCTCGTGGGAATGAAATCGCGGGGTGTGTATGAAACCCCGGGCGGCACCATTCTGTACGCCGCTCATCAGGGCCTGACGACTTTGACTTGGGACCGGGAGACCGCATCATTTTCCCAGACGGTGGCTCTGCGGATGGCCCGCCTGATTTATGACGGCCAGTGGTTTTCAGCCCTGCGCGAAGCGCTGATGGGATTTGTCAACGAAGCTAACCGGGTTGTCAGCGGGAACGTGACCCTGATGCTTTACAAAGGGTCTGTGACCGTGCATGCGGCGGAATCGCCTTATTCCCTATACTCGGAAGATCTGGCCACATTTGACGGCGGGCAGTATAACCATCATGACGCGGAAGGTTTTATCCATCTTTTTGGGTTGCCGCTGGCGGTCCGCCAGCATGTGATGCGCCAAGGAGGGCCGGCTTGATGGATATGGCCCGCAGTCCCCGGCTGGCCAAGGGGATGGACAGCAGCGCCGCCCATTATACGGCCTCCGTATTTTTTGACTGGCGCCTGTTGCCCTACGACGTGGCCGGTTCCATAGCGCACATCACCATGCTGGCGGAGCAGCATATCGTGAGTGCGGAGAACCGCGACCAGATTATCGCCGGGCTGGACCAGATCCGCCAGGAATGGGAATCCGGCACTCTCACCCCGAGACTGGAGTGGGAAGACGTGCATATGAACGTCGAGGGACGCCTGGGAGAGCTGATTGGTCCCGCAAGCGGAGTCCTCCACACAGCCCGGAGCCGCAATGACCAGGTCGCGGTGGACATGCACCTGTATATGATGGATGTGGCCGAATTGCTGAAGTCCCGCCTGCTCGACTATATGCGCGCTCTGGTCGAGCGCGCGGAAGTCGACATGGACGTTATCATTCCCGGCTACACCCATATGCAGGCGGCACAGCCCATTCTTCTCTCCCACCACTGGCTGGCGTACAGGGGTATGGCCGTGCGGGATTTCGAGCGGCTGGAGCAGTGGCAGGCACGGGCGAACCGCTCTCCCCTGGGAGCCGGGGCGCTCAGCGGCACGCCCTATCCCACGGATCCGGCCCGCACCGCGGCGCTGTTGGGCTTGGCCGGCGTTTACGAGAATTCGGTGGACGCCGTGTCTGACCGGGACTTTCTCATGGAATTCCTGGCATGGGCCGCTATTGCGATGGTGCATCTCAGCCGGCTGGCTGAGGAATTAGTGCTCTGGTCGAGTGTGGAATTTGGTTATGTGCGGATTTCCGACGCCTACTCGACAGGTTCGTCCATTATGCCCCAAAAACGCAATCCGGATGTGGCGGAATTGACCAGGGGCAAGGCTGGGCGCGTCATTGGCCGCCTGCAGGGGCTGCTGACCACCATGAAGGGACTGCCTCTGGCCTATGATTCTGACATGCAGGAAGACAAGGAAGGGGTATTTGACGTCGTCGACACTATGGACGCTGTGCTGACCGTCGTCCCTGGCATGCTGCGGACGCTGGAGGTCAACCGGAGTCGTATTGCGCGCCGCATCGGGCAGGATTACACAGCGGCGACTGACCTGGCTGATTTGCTCGTGCAAGACGGTATGACGTTCCGGGAAGCGCATCACCTCGTCGGGATGGTTGTGACGGAACTGGAAAATCAGGGAAAGGGGTTTGCCGAGGCGGACGTTGAGTGGCTGAAGCAGGTGGCGCCTGCCATCCGCCCGGAGTGGATGGCCTTGCTGACCCCAGAGAATTTGGTCGCCAAGCGTTTGCAGCCCATGGCCACGGCACCTGTGCGGGTGGCTGAGCAAGTCGCTGCGGCCCGAAACTGGCTGGCCGAGCACGGTGGCTCCAGCTCCGCTAGCCAGTCTGGGACTTGGCCAGACGCCGGCCCGGGGATCTGAGAAATAAAAATACGGCAGCCCCTAAAAACCCGAGGTACACAGAGAACTGGAGGATGCTGGGCGCCTGGGCATATCCCAGGAAAGTGTGCAGCACATCGCCGATGGCTCCGGATTCCCGGAGGTAGCGTCCTGTATGCCAGAGTACACTGCGTCCCCATGGTATCCAGCGCAGGGCCTGATAATCCTCTACGCCATCAGAAATCAGGGCATCCGCAAAAACCAAGAGCAGGACGCCGAACACGGTGAAGAATGAGCGCAGCGGGATGCGGCGGCCCAGCCGGTAGAGCCAGTAGCTCATGCCGAACCCCAGCAACAACCCCGCGGCCGCGCCCAGCAAGAGAGGGCCAGGGGCAGTCCGGAAGGTCAGGGCCAATACAAACACGGCGGTTTCGAGACCTTCCCGGCCGACGGTGACGGCGGCCAGCAGAGCGAGAGGCCACTTGGACGAGGACGCCAGAGTTCTGTCGATCCCGTCCTGCAGCTGGTGCTTGAGGGCCCGCCCCTGGCGTTTCATCCAGAAACTCATACCGGTGAGTATGAGGGCCGCCATAAAGTAGGTCGTGCCTTCCAGACCGGTCTGCAAAGGGGTGCCGCCGTACCTGTGGATAGTCGTCCAGACTATGACTCCAGCCCCGGCGTCCACTGCCAGCGCCGCAGCAATTCCGGCCCATACCCAAAGGGCTTGGTCGCTGCGGTGAATCTGGCGGAGGTAACTCAGAATGATCGCCACAATCATGCTTGCTTCAAGCGATTCCCGTGCAAAAATCACCATGGTCGCCAGCAATGCTGTTCCCCTCCTGCTCTCTGCTATGTGCTGAGAGCTTACTGGTCGGACCCTATTGATGTCAAGAGTACTGATTATTCCGAAATGATTGCGGAAATAATGCAATCGTGCTGTGGTCGCCAGGGATCCACTATGGATATTGGTAGGAGACGCGCAATCGTAGCGACCTGGATATCGGAGCCCGGTTGTTGAGGGTGAAAGTCAAGATGGCCCAGCGGTGGGAATGGGAAACCCGAATCGTGGCAGATCGCCGGTATCGCACGGGAGAACAGATTCGGCAGCGTCAGCAAGACATAAGACGGCGCTCTAGTCTGGCTTGATGCCGGATTTTTGTTCAAGCCACGACAGTTGCTGTGTCGTCATTGACACCTCCGCT
>JAKAAS010000060.1 GCA_021802225.1 Bacillota bacterium | reverse complement strand
CCCACAAACCCGGGCGTCGCCCCAATCAGCGCCAGAGACAGCACCTGCTGGGCAGGATTTGCCGCTGCGGCGCGCGCCATCACCCAAGTGCCCAGCGACACCCCCAGCAAATGCGCCGGAAGTCCCACCTCTCCTAAAATGTCCATGGCATCGCCCACCCAACTGGCCATACCAGGAGCAAAATCCCGGTTGTCGCCCGTCCCCCGGGGATCCCACGTCACCATGACGAATTCACGGGACAGCGCCGGAACCATGCGGTGGAAGAGGAACCGGCCGAGTCCCAAACTCGGGTGGCACAGCACTGCCTGATCTCCCTTGCCACAGACGTAGTAGGTAATTCCCCCGGAAGTCCGCATCCGCTCCATCCTTTCGAAAGGCATCTTCAGAGCCTGTCCTCACCACTGAGCCACCGGCAGGCCTGCCGGTAGTCACTGGGCGTATCAACGTCCCAGGCGGGATTGGGGCGCCCGTTCACCTCGATATCCACCGTGCAGAATCCTGACACCGCGAGCAGATCCCGAAGCCCCCGGTCCCCTTCCAGCCGGAAGGCCCAAGAGACGGCTTCCCGGTCCAGAAGGACCGGATGCCCGACCTGGCCGTTGTAGACCGGCCTGAGGGCATGGCACCCCTTCTCCCGCTGCCTGAAGGCGGCAACGGCCGCCGCAATGTCAGAAGCGGTGACAAAAGGCTGGTCGGCCAGAAACACCGCAGCGCACGCCGTGGGCCAGCCTTGTGCAACAGCGTCCAGCCCCAGTTTGAGCGAGTGGGACAGCCCCTGCTCGGGTGCCTCATTCTCCACTGCCACTCCCCCGGAATAAGCTGGCACAGCACCCTGGTGAACCAGTACCAGGGGGAGGCGCGCCTGCCGGGCGATGCAGTCGGCCACACTCGACAGCATCGTCGCACCGTTCCACGGCAAAAGCTGCTTGCGGCGCCCCATCCGTGAGGAAAGACCCGCGGCTAAGAGCACAGCCACCACAGGGGCTGAATCCGCGCGCTGCTCCGCCCGGGGGTTTTTGCTCGTGCTCATCGCCACCGATCTTCCCTCCGATATTTATTCTAGCTCGCCAGGGCGCTTACCCGTCAATTTTCCGGGCACGCTTGGAGATTTCTCCAAAGAACTGCCCCAAAATCACACTGGATGCCCCCGACAGCACCTTTTGGGCCACTCCTGACGATGGGCCTCCGAACTGTCCTTCTCCTTCATAGTGTAGATCCGTTTGCCGTCCATTTCCACTAGCAGTCAGGGTAACGGTCAGGTCCATCGAGATGGTCCCCCCCGGGCCCTGCCCGTTCAGCGCCAAATGATAGCCCCTGGGGGGCACAAGATGGTCCAGCTGCATGGTGCCGGCATATTTCCCTTTGAATCCGGGCACCCCCATCTCCATTTCCACCGCATAGACCCCCGGCGACTGCAGTGTCATGCGTTTGAGCCCTGGCATGGCTCCGGTCAGGATATCCGGGTCCATCAGCAGGGCGAATGTCGTCTCGGCGCTGGCATCGATAGACTTGTGGCTGTCAATCTGCATGGTCGCTCCCCCTAAGCAGGAAATAGGCCGCCCGGACGCTTGGTCCCGCCGGCACGGCACTTTCACATATATATTCTGCAGGGGCGGGAGATAGTGCCTGGCGATTGGCCACATTTTTTCAGTCGCGCACGCCCGCCCGACATCCGCTCTGTCAGGTGGGCGCGTAACATGGTAGCATTACCAGTGTCGACTAGACTCAGGAAAGAGAGGCCCAAGCGCTTGAAACTGTTTGATATCGAGCAAAAATTCGAAGACCGTGTCGAAGCGTTTATGGAGCCGCGCATTGAACGCTGGTTCCGCAAGTTTCTCGACTCCCCCGCCGGGGAAGACTTGATTTCCGGGATTCTGGCTGATGTGATGGTGTCCTGGATGCGCCCGGGATCCTCAGAAGGGCATAGCTACTTGGAAGGCATTGTGCTGGACCTTGTGGGCCGCCTGAAGGACAACCCCGACTTCCGCACGCGGCTGCTGGCCACGCTGACATTAAAGGACCCCCCTGGCGCCGGTCCTTCCTGACGGAGCGGGCGGCTGGGTGGACTAGGCTTGGCGCTTGCTGGGCGACCGGAGGTATTTCTTCATCAGCGTCTCCCTGTCCATCATCAAGAGGACCGGGTGGAGACGAAGAAAACGCCTGAATGTGCTCCACCCATCCGAATGGTAGATCGCCATCAGGAAAATCAGGTAAAACCACATAGTCCACTTGCGGAGCCCCGACACCGGCACCCGGTCAAATCCCAGCTTTTCGATGGCGCTGGAGGCGTCCAAGAGGGTAATGCCGCCAATGACCGTAATATCTCCGTATTTATGATTCCCTTCCACGTACTGGGCCAAATCGCTCAGAGACCGCAGGACAGCATGAAAGGCGCGCAATCCGCCCGCTGGTCCCGCGCTCATTTGGGACAGCGCCGGGTTGCCAAAATGAATCTCTCCCATGGCGTCTCCGCGCCGGATCGTGCGGCCCGTCGTCAGTACTGTGGTGCGGTAGGGAAACCGGATGTGGCCGAGCCGCAGCACGGGGTCCCCCCCTAACGAGGAGGGGATGGTGTCGATGTCCCAGTCACGGGTAAAGCGGGTCTCCCACCATGTCCACCAGCGGCGCATCTCCGACTTTTCGGGATCCATGGCCAGGACCGTTACGGGCTCCATGCCCAGCTTGCGCACGTGGGGAATGAGCGTGGCCAGGGCTTCCGCTGTCGCTTTCCGGTCCCCTCCGGCATCATGCATCACCACGATCGCCCCGGGCTGGGACAGCTGCGTCACATAATGGTCGATAAACTGCGCCGTTCTGCCCCGTTTCCAGTCATCCGGGGCAATAGTCCACAGCACCCGGCGCAGTCCTAGCTGCCGGGCCGCAATCACCGTCACTAGGTTGAAATGTCCCCAGGGAGGACGGTAAACATGCGGTGTGACGCCCGCAATCTGTTCAATCGTGTCGATGCCCTTTTGCAGTTCGGCCTTGACAGACCACGGCCAGAACAGATACATGGACCGGTGCTGGTAGCCGTGCAGGCCTATTTCATGGCCGTCACGGACCATAGCCTGCAGGGCTTCCGGGTAATGCCGAGCCCTCTCCGCAATCACGAAAAATGTGGCATGAGCCTTTTGGTCCCGGAGCGCCTCCAAGATGAGCGCAGTGTCAGGGCCAGGCCCGTCATCAAAGGTCAGAGCGATTTGGTGGCTGTCACGCGCCCCCAGTGCGGCTTTCCACTGCAGGTGGTGCCAGAGCAGATCCGGCAGCAGGTAAAGCGCGAGCCATGCCCCTGCCACCACAATGATAATCCACGCCATTTGGGTTGTGCGCCCCCTATTCAGTCAGTTTCTTGCCGTGCCGCTACGATGAAATTTTCTTCTGCACCGGAAAGGACGCATAGAACACTCCCATGCTCAGGAGGATGATTGCAGAGACCACGAATGGCAGCCAAATTCTATACGTGAAGAGCCGCGTGCCCAAAATCGGCCCGACAGACATCCCCAGCCCCTCGATGGTCATAAACACGCCCCACAGCCAGCCCTCGATTTCTTTGGGAATCAGCCCGGCCAAAAAAGCATTCCACGACGGCAAAATCATGGCATAGGACAGCCCGAGAATGCCGCCAAAGACAATGAGCTGAAAAAAGTGCCGGAAGAACCCGATCCCTAAAAGAGCTGCTCCCGCCACAAAAAAGCCTCCGACCAGGGGCACGCGCAGCCCGAAGCGGTCCGTGACTTTGCCCATGGGCACCAATAGGATCACCGTAAACGCCCCGCTGCCCAGCAACAGTTCGGCAAATTGCAAATGGTCTAAATGCAGCACCCGGGTGGTAAAAGGCTGCAATATGGGGAGCATGAGGCCGAGGGTCATATTTTGCACGAAGGTGCCCGGAATGACCCAGCGGAAGTTCCACAAAGTTTTCCATAAGCGGTGCCTGGTCACCTGCTGTTCGTGAATGTGCGTGAGCCGGGGTTCGGACACAATAATAGTCACAGCAAACGCGATGATATCAGCGGCGATCAGCACCAGAAATGCGGTCCGGTCCCGGCCTCCCAGCAGGAAATTGATCAGCACCGGCCCTAATCCAGACCCCGTCAGCCAAGCCGCGAACACGAGCCCCATCACTGAAGCGCGCCGCTCCGGATCGGTCATCCGGTTGGTGCCCGTGACGACAGCCGGCCAGTGGGTCGCCGTCCCGACTCCCAGCAGAGCCACAAAGACGATAATCATAGCGGGACTGGTGGTGTTCATCGCCCCAATCAGCGAGAGGCATTCAATAGCGAGGCCAATCGTCAGCACCCGCGGCACCCCAATATGGTCAACGAGCCACCCGGCTGGTCCCCGAAACACCGTATCCAAAAAATAATGGCTGGACAGTGCCCAACCCACTATGGTCAGAGAGGCGCCGAGTGGTCCGGTCACGTAGGCGGGGAGCAGCGAAATGATCAAGGCTCCCCGCGCGAATTCGGCAAGACCTAAAATGATCAGCAGCAATATCTGCGCCGGCGGCATTCGCCTACGCTGGGGCATTTGCTTCCTCATTTTGGAGCGCGAGGTAGATTTGCTGCGCGACAATTTGTGCGGCATCGGCATGGCCCAGCGCGCGCGCCTGGTGCGCCATTGACTTTAATTCCCACGGGTGTTCCAGCAAATGCGTGACAATCTCCTCCAAATCTTCCTCACTGTGGGCCCGGCGTCCGGCCCCATTGCGCACCAAAAATTCCGCATTGGCATCTTCCTGCCCCGGAATAGGCCGGTAAATAATGGTAGGCAGTCCCCGGCACAGCGACTCCGTCGTTGTCAGGCCTCCCGCCTTGCTGATGAGAAGGGATGACACTGCCATCAACTCGTGCACGTTATCCACATAGCCCAAAACGACCATGGGATTGACGGCGCTCCGGCGGTACTGCTTGGCCAGGTCCATCCGCACCGGCTCATGGCCGGCAATCACAATGGTCGTATGCTTGGCAGGTATTTTATCGAGCATTTTCAGCACCTGCGCATACTCCCCGATAGGCATGTAAGCCCCGCCCATAAACAATAGAATTGGAAGATTTGGGTCCACGCCCAATGAGGCCATGGCATGGTCAACATCCACGTCTTCTTGAAACCGCTCGTCGACTGGAATGCCGGACACAATGATTTTGCTGTCAGGGACCCGCCGGTCCAACAGTTCATTGCGCATATCCTCGCTGCCCACAAAATACATGTCAACCGCCGGGTGAATCCACTGCGAATGCACACTGTAGTCCGTCATCACCACAAAGTTTATCGCGTCCAGCTTGCCCTGCTGCTTCAGCGTCGACACCACGCCCGCTGCCGTGGGATACGTCGAGACAATAAGTTTAGGCGGAACCTCTTTAAGAGCCAGGTAAAAGCGCCGCATTCCGATATGATTAATCATCCGCTGAGTGTGGGACATAGGGTCAATGCTCTGGGTGGACATGTAAAACCACCGCCACAGAGAGGGAGCCCGTTTAACGCTGGTCAGATAGCCCCAACGGATGAGATTGTCTAAACCCGGGTTCACAAACCGGTAGTAATCTAAAATGCCGAGGCTGATGTGACTGTCCATTAGCAATAGCTGCAAGGCCACGGCTTTAGCCGCGCGGAGATGGCCATCTCCATAGCGTGCTGCCAATATCATGACTTCCGGATGGAGGCTTAAGGTTGCATCATGGTGAGTGGCCAGCCAGTCAATCCAGTCTGACGACTGTTTGAGGTTCTGTCCTGATGCGGGAACCATGTCCATTCACTCACCTCCATCATGCGCGTGGCTCGAAACCACCTTCATGTGCTGTTTCATCTCAAGTGTACGATACCATGGACGCTAAAAAGTGGCTAGTCTGCCTTTTGGTCCTGATATATGCTATGCAGAGCGAAAGGGGAGTTTGTTCATGTTTACCGTTATTGAAGGAAAGAGCACAGAAATCATCGTGCGGCGCTCACGCTTCATCAGTACCGCCTATCATGCCGAGGCGCCGGACGAGGTCAGCCGGCTTTTGGCGGCAGCGCAAATCCAGTGGCCGAAAGCCACTCATTACGTCTGGGCCTATATCCTGCAGGCGGGAGATGAGCGTATGACCGACGACGGCGAACCTCAGGGAACGGCGGGCTCGCCTACCTTGACCCTGTTGCAAAAAAACAGTCTCGTGCATACGGCACTCATCACCGTCCGCTACTTTGGGGGAACCAAGCTGGGCACCGGCGGTTTAGTGCACGCATACCAGCAGTCCGCTAAAGAGGCCTTGGCCGCAGCCCAGGTCGGCGAGGAGCAGGACGGAGTCAGCGTGTGCCTAAATCTCCCTTACGGGGAGTGGGGACCGCTCAGGAAATTGCTCGAGGACTTTCGCGTCTCCCCGGCTGCGGAATTTCTGGACACTGTCACCGTCCGCTTTTCCACTTCCACAGCCCTTTGGAGCCAATTAAAAGATGTCATTGCCTACGAAGCGTCCCCCCACAGCATCCTGTCATCCTGCCTTCCCATCCAGTACATCGCGCCCCAGGACCGTCTTTCATGACACCAGGAGATGGCCTTCGGCAGCAGCCTGACTCCAAAATAGGGACTCATAGCCGACAGAGCGGGCAAATACCCCCTTCATCCGCTCAAAATCCTCCCCGCCGATAGCAAGACTGTTGGCGATGCTGAGCAGTTCAGCCACCGCCACGCCATATTCCTCACCGGCATAGGTCTCAATCCACTCGCGGTATAGAGGGTCAGGACAGTGGTAATGCGCCTGCAGGCTCAACCCAATTTCCTGATAGCTGAGATAGCAGGGCAGTACGGCTGCGATGACTTCCGGAAAGGTGCGCCCCAGAGCTGTGCGCACCAGATGGTCGGTGTAAGCTGCGGTGATGAGCCCAAGCTGGGCGGATGCCAGCCGGTCTGGCGATACGCCGAACGAGGGGAGCAGAGACGCATGCAACGCCTCCTCCACGGTGGTGACGTTCTGGGCATGGCGGAGCAGCGTCTCAGTCCATTCACGCCTAGGGGCCATGGCCGCCGCCAGCGCCAGCGTTGAGAGAAAGTCCCCCAAATACAAGGCATCTTGCATCAAGAAATAGCTGAACTGACCGTGCGGCGCAGTCCCTTCCCCTATCCCCACCACAAACGGGTGCTCTATCAGAGCGCGCCACTGGCTGGGCAGAGAATCCTTCAGCCGTTCCACCGTTGTCACCGTCCTTCACCCTCCCCTTTTCACTGTTGGCTGGCCCCGGCGCAGCGCCCGGCACGCACCGGTTTTGTCGTCTGCCTGCCACACTGCCGAAATAACCGCGATCCCGTCGACGCCGCACTGCCAGACCTCTGCGGCATTGTCCCGGGTAATTCCTCCAATCGCCACAACGGGGGCAAGCGTCCCCGCCTCTTGGGTCCACTCCCTGAGGCGGGCAATTCCGACCGCTTCTCCCGCATCGCTTTTCGATGCTGTCTGAAACACCGGACCCATTCCGAAATAATCGGGCAGACAGTCCCGGGCTGCCAGCACCTCTGCCAGCGAGCCTACGGACAAGCCGACGGTCAGGTATGGGGCGAGGGTCCGCACCGCATGCACCGGCATATCGTCCTGGCCGACATGCACACCGTCAGCCCCCAGCGCCAGCGCCACGTCGACCCGGTCATTGACCACGAAGGCCAGGCCGTAGAGGCGGCACAGTTTTTGCACGGCAGCGCCCGTATCCATCAGTTCGCGGGTGGTGCGCTCTTTTCCCCGCATTTGCACCACCGTGGCTCCCCCTGCGGCGACTTCCTGCAGACTGCGGCGCAAGTCCTGGCCAGTCATCCCCACAGGGTCAATCAGCACATGCAGACTTAAATCCACGGTGTTTGCCCCCAGTGGTGCAAGAGCGGGCCGTGCCCGTGGCCCAGTGCCGGAGCGTGTTCAATCGCGTGCGTCACATAGTCTTTCGCCACCCTGATCGCCTCCTCCACGGTTTGCCCGCGGGCCACTCCCGCGGCAATCGCGCTCGACAGGGTGCATCCTGTTCCGTGCGTATGCGGGGTGTCAATCCTTAAAGCCTCCAGCCATGTTTCCCGTCCCTGATAGCGCAGCAGGTCGGACGCCTGCTCTCCCTCCAGGTGCCCGCCCTTAATCAAGACGTAGGGTACGCCGAACGTCTCCAGAGCCGCTGCCGCTCTTTGCATGTCCGCCGAGTCGTCGCTT
>JAKAAS010000059.1 GCA_021802225.1 Bacillota bacterium | reverse complement strand
CAAACACATAATCCGTGGAAAATCAGGCCGTGACGGAATGGGAAGAGGAAGATGTCCACTGGGACACGCTGCACGATGAAGGCGGCGAGGGGAAGCATCATGCCCGTATTGCCCGCTTTCTGATGGACCACCATGTGACGGATGTGGCTGCCAGTCACATGGGTCAGGGCATGGACCGCATGCTGGGATCGATGCGGCTTAACGTCCACCTAGGTGTCGAGGGCGATGCCCATGCGGTGGTTGAGCGCTTAGCCAAAGAGTCCTGATGCCGGCGGGGCGAATTCCCAAAAGGATTCGCCCCAATATTTTGTGGATGGGGGGAATCTCTCTGCGCATGAAGCATGTGATCGTCGGAGCCTCCGGGCAGGTCGGCGGATATCTGCTGCAGGAATTGGTTTCACGGGGGGAACAGGTGCAGGGCACCTGTTTGACGCATTTTGTCCCTGGCCTGCGCCCATTGGATATGGGAGATGCGGATAGGGTATCCGCTCTGCTCGCCGAGGAACAGCCTGATGTGGTGTGGATTCCGGCCGCCATGCCGGACGTGGACCGCTGCGAGCGGGAGCCGGACTTGAGCTGGCGCCTCAATGTTGAAGCGCCAGAGCTGGTCGCCACAATGGCCGCTGAGCGCCATGCGAAAGTGGTGTTTTTTTCTACGGATTATGTGTTTGACGGCACGAATGGCCCTTATTCCGAAGCAGACCGGGTGAATGCGGTGCAGGTTTACGGCCGCCACAAGGTGGAGACGGAACAGTTTTTGCTGGATGGTATTCCTAGGGCTTTGATAATCCGTCCCGCCTGGATCTACAGCCGGGATGAGAATCCCCGCAATTTTATCTACCGCGTCGTCCAGCAATTACAAAGCGGGAACACGGTGAAAGCTGTCACGGACCAGTGGAATACGCCGACACCTAGCGAGGGGTTGGGAAAAATCGCCTGGCAAGCCGTAGCCGATGATTTTGAGGGAATCTTGCATGTGGTGGGTCCCGAGCGCCTGACACGCTACGACCTGACCGTCAGAATTGCCACGGCGTTCGGCTTCTCGCCTGCGCAGGTCGAATCTGCAACCACTGACTCTTTTCACCTGGACGCGGCGAGGCCTTTAAAGGGCGGACTGGTGACAGACTTTCCAGAGTACCGCATGGAGGCGGGACGGGATTTCGCTCCGATCTTCTGAAATACAAAAAAGAGCCACGCAATGTGCCTGGCTCTTTTTTGCCTGGATTGTTAGCCGAGGATTTTCAGCACCATTCCCGGCAGGGAATTGGCTGAGGCCAGAGCTTGCAGTCCTGTCTGCTGGAGAATCTGCTCTTTGGCGAAGCTGCTGGTCACCTGCGCCATGTTCGCATCCATAATGGTGGACTGCGCGGCCTGCAGGTTCGTATTCTCTGTATTGAGGTTTTCTATCGTGTAATTCAACTGGTCTTGCTGTGCGCCGATCTGGCCTTGGGCATTGGTCAGCATGGACAGCGCATTGTTGGCTAGGGTAATGCCGTATGATGCATTTTGGGTGCCATTTTGGCTGCCGACTACGTTGATGTTTGATAATCCCAAGCTGAGACTGGTGAAACTCCCCAGATTGGTAGTCACTTGATCCGCTGGCTGGTCGTTTGGACCTACCTGGAAGCTTAAAGGATTGGTCGCTGCAGCCACAGAAAAACTTAGAGCACTACTTGTCGAGAAGTCAGAGGGAGTGAAATTGACCACAAATGAGGCGTTGCTGCCGGTGCTGTTGAGGTCGTTGGCGGTGCCTAGCACAAATTGGGCGGTGACCGGCGCAGTGGAGGATGCAGTGGTTATGTTGGCCACTGTGGCGGTTCCAACCAAGGCATCCGCGTTAGAGGCTGTCGAGGTATATAGTGTAACAACCGCATCATTGCTTGTGGAGTTGTACTGAATAGATACCGAATAGGACCCTGAGGCATTGCCGCTGTCCGCACCCAGTGTTATCGCTACGCCCGTTGATGTAGCATTATTTAATGTGGCTCCGAAGTTGCCATTCAATAGAGTTTGGTTGTTGTAATTGACGGAGTTCGCGTTGTTGTCCAGCTGGTTTAAAAGTTTGTCAATCTGATTTTGCAGGTCCTGCTGGTCCTGTGTGGTTTCCGTGCTATTGGAAGCCTGGGTGGCCAATTGCTGAACCTGGGTGACAATCTGCACATCGTTTTGTATGCCGCCGTTGGCCGTATCCAGCAAATTCAATGCCTGATTGGCGTTATTGACGCTGGCATTGATGCCGCCCAGCTCGCCGCTCATCAGTGTGGAGATGGCAAGCCCTGCGGGGTTGTTGCCAGGCGAATTGATTTGATATCCGGTTGACATTTCCTGTTCAAGAGTGGATAGGGAATTGGTAGTTGTGTTGACGGCATTCTCCGCAAACAATGCCGACACGTTTGTGTTGATAATCATCGATTTTTCCTCCTTGAGTTGGCAAAGGTTCCGATCCTTCGAAACCTGGTCGCAGTGACGCTGGAATTCGTAAATTCCATTTTTAATATAAGCCCCCGTACGAAGGAAAACAAATTCTTGCAGCGAATTAGGGCACAAAAGTTTTGTTTCCCGCTTCCAGGGCATGTACACTAGGGTTATAAATTAGTCTCACGTTCGGTATCTCCCGATGGATCGGGGGAGGTTAATTTCAAGGAGGAATATATCATGAATGTTAGGTGTGCACTGAATAGGTCCTTCAGCTGTTGCGCTTTTTGGGAGTTCCTCTAATGTCCGGCATTGCGGTCAACTGGACCGCAGTTTATGGGACGAACAATGTGGCGGCGCAAATGCTGTCAGATCTTTCTTTAACCGATATGGAGAGCACGGCGATTGAGCCCCTTACGGAACAATTGAACACCCTTCAACAGCAGCTCACGACACTTCAAAATAACAGTGCCGCATGGACTACGCTGCAAGGAGATGCCGGGTCCTTTCTCTCGGGGCTGCAGTCGTTAGGATCCAGTACCGCGCTTCAAGCCATGGAGGCAACCACCTCAAATAGCAATGTGGCCACGGCGGCCGCAGACGGCAATGCGCCGCCAGGCACTTATTCCCTGGACGTAACGCAGTTGGCTGCTCCAGAGATCGACGGATTCGCGTCAACGGCGATGGCCATTACCAATTCCGATGCCGCTTTGGGCCTAGCCTCAGCGACCGTGGCCTTCTCGGTGGGAGGCGTGTCCGTGGCGGTGGCGGTCAATGCGAGTACAACGCTAGATGAATTGGTGACGGCCATTAATGCGAGCGGAGCACCTGTCGATGCCCAGGCAGCACAATCCGGCAGCGACTACTATCTTAAGATTTATGGGACCAACACGGACCAGGCCATCAGCTACACAGGAGGCAGCGCGGCTTTGGCCAGCGTGGGGATTCTGACCAGCACGGCGTCGGGCTATACGGTCAATACCGTCCAAGCCCCAGCGGCCGCGGCAGTGCAGTACCAAGGGACTACGGTGCAAAGTTCGAGCAACCTGTTTACCAACCTGATTCCCGACGTGACAGTTCAGTTGGCGTCGACGGGATCAACCGACGTTATCGTATCGGCGAACTATAGCCAAGACGCCCAAAGCATTCAGTCGCTTTTCAGCAATTTCAATACATGGGTGAAAGATACGTGGAATCTGGCTTACGCCACCCAACAGGCGGCGAACTCCTCGGCTTCCACGAGTACTTCCGGATCCTACCAGACAAATGCCAACCAAGTGATCCATTCCCTGGTGCCCATGGACGAGTTGAACCAGGTCACCCAGCAACTGGCGGGATTTCAAGACAGCCAAGGCTTATCTCTAGGATCTCTGGGTATTACTTACGACGCCAACACGGCAACTTTTTCAGTCAATACCGCGGCGTTGACCACGGCTCTCCAGACAAATCTGTCGGGTGTGCAGTCGTTTTTCCAACAACTCACAGGGTCGCCACCGGGCATTGTCCAAAGCCTGAGCGGGTTTAGCGGGACGGGCTCTGGCAGTGTCACGGAAACAGCGATTTCCAATGACAGCAACGAGGAGAGTCAGGCCACCGGGCAGACAGCACTGGTGCAGTCGCAGATCCAACAGGCTATTTCGGCTGCTCAAACCCAGTATGATTCGTTCGTGTCGACGCTGAGCGCCATGGCTGAAACAGAAAATTCGTTTACCGATTACACCCAGCAGCTCAGTCAGAATGGCACGTTGGCATAGTGGGGATCAAGGAGGATATGCTGAGGATGGATATGCAAGCATCTGTGAACGCCTATCATCAGAGCCAAGTTCTGTCGGACAATCCTGATTATCTGGGCCGCGAATTATATCGGGCGGTGTACCGGGATCTTCTGGGGATGGAATCAGCCTTAAAGGCACAGCGCTGGGATCAACTGGTGAATTTGGGAAGCCATGCGCAGCTCATCGTCAGCGCCCTGCACGATAACGCCAATACGGAGACCAAAGAAGGGATGGCTTTCAAGACCGCTCACAGGGCGATGTGGCAAATGCTGAATGACGTGATGCGCAAACACGAAATGGAGTCTCTAACAGATCTGACGGAGACGGTAACCGAGCTGATCCACCAACTCGATTACAGGCTGAAGCAACCGGCCGCGCAAGAGGTTGCCGTACTGGGATGGTCTGGATGACGGGAATCACCGTGGCCATGATTGCACGAAATGAGGAGCGCTTTATCCGGCAGTGCCTGCAGTCTGTCAAAGATGTGGCAGACGATATTGTTGTGATAGATACGGGGAGTGACGACCAGACGGTGGCCTTGGCGGAACAAGGAGGGGCACGCGTTATCTCGCGGCCTTGGCCCAAAAATTTCGCCATGGCCCGCAATTGGGCGCTGGACGAAGTGACGACACCATGGACCCTGATGCTCGACGCCGATGAAGTGCTCCTGGGCGACGACATACTGAATCTGTTGGAAGGGGTCAGCCATCCCACCGCTGATGCTTACAATATCCGCATCGTGTCACTCACGGATAGGGCGGAAGATCTCTCTGAAGCACGTGTCACGAGGCTGTTTCGCAATGACCCGCGGGTGCGCTGGGAAGGCCGAATTCACGAGCAGATTATCCCGGCCATAGGCCGGGCGGGGATGAGCCTCGGACTTTTGGATGTCCGCCTGATGCATTACGGCTATCTGAATGAGGTCATGGCGGACCGTGGCAAGCTGCAGCGCAATCTGGAGTTGTTGGACCAGAGCATCAAAGAGCCGGGAACCAGTGAATGGAAAGCCTATATGTACTGGCAGAGAGCCCAGACTCTGATGGCCTTGCAGCGCCTGGATGAAGCTGTGAAGGACATGAAGCAAGCCATATCCTTGACACATCCCACGGCTGCGCTGCAGCCGCTGTTTTGGCTGACCCTGGCCAAAGTTTACACGGTAAAAAAGGATTTCCGCAAGATGCATCAAACCATTCGTGAAGGCCTGCTGCTGTTTCCTGACTACACCGATTTTGTCTACTGGGAAGGCATGGTGTATATGGATGAGAGGAATTGGGACCGAGCTGAGGAATGCTTTCAAAAAGCTCTGCGCATGGGGGTTCCCAAAACTTATCTGCAGTCGGAGTTGGGCGTTGCGACATTCAAGCCGTTATGGCAACTGGCTCGAGTTTCCAGAATGAGAAATCAAGTGAAACTTGCGGAAGCATATTACCTTAAAACCATCCAAGCCAAACCAGCCTTTTATCCCGCATGGGCCGAATATCTCGGTTTAATGAGCAACTTTTCCGTGGCAGCGGTGGCCGAACATTTAATGTTGGTCATGACGAAGAACGAACTGATTCAACAACTAAAGATGATGGTTGCGAGGAGTGTAGCGGAAGACACACTCCTTGAATTTTTAGAACTTACAGGGTCTAGCATGAATGTACAGAAATGATGATCGTTAACGCCGTGATAATCCTGATGACCTCATTAAGTTCTTATGTCAGCAAATCATTGCGTGCGTTTTACGTCATTATTCATCCACAATATTTCACAGCTTAAAGAGTGTAGTAAATGGGATAATTCAGGAGGATACATAAGGAGGCTGCGAAATTTGGCGGAAGAGTCATATGGTGAGGCATACTACGGTACATCGTATGATAAAAGTGGCGTGCCATACGATCGTTCCTACCCTCATTGGCTTCGATTCTTTGGTAATATCGCCAAAAATATTATGTATATGTTGAGCCCGTCGACGGTAATGGACGTTGGTTGTGCTAAAGGATTTTTGGTTGAGAGCCTGCGCGACTTGGGAATCGAAGCCTATGGTGTAGACTTCTCATCTTATGCAGTTGGTGAAGTGCGAGAAGATATCCGGGCTTTTTGTACTGTGAAGAGCGGAACTGAATCTTTTGGACGCTCTTTTGACCTCGTTACATGTATAGAAGTTTTAGAGCATCTTTCGCCGACTGAAGGCGAACAAGTGATTGAAAATATATGTCGCCATACTAACTGGGTACTCTTTTCGTCGTCACCCAGTGATTTTGATGAACCTACGCACGTAAATGTACGACCCTTGGCTTATTGGATAAAGTTATTTAATAAATATGATTTTTCTTTTGTGGAAGAGTTTGATGCGTCGTTTATTGCCGAGCATGCGGCGTTGTTTTGCCGGAGATCTTTGAAGTTCCAAAGAATGCTCGGGCCTATTCAAGACCGCCATGCGAGTATAGAACTTCGGCGCTACTTACCGACGCGAAGTGATGTCCTCGTAGGTCATCAACGGGCTAAATTGCTAAAGAATGGTCCGCAATTTTCTTTAATTGTACCGACCTATAATACCGATGTGCGTTATCTTCAAAAGGCACTTAAATCGGTGGTGAATCAGACTTATTCCTCGTGGGAGATTTGCGTTTATGACGACGGTTCGACACGTTCGGATCTTCTGTTGTATCTTTCCCATTTACAGTCCTTTCCCCGTATGAACGTGA
Organism: Bacillota bacterium; assembly: GCA_021802225.1. The sequence goes on along the minus strand of JAKAAS010000059.1, from coordinate 1,297 downwards.
CAATAGGACAGCACGTGGGCATCGGCGAAGCTTCGAATTGCGCGGCAGCTAACGCGTCTGGGGATTATCTAGTATTTTTGGATCATGATGATGAACTGCATCCTAATGCCCTACTGGAAAATGCTGAGGTGCTTCAGGCCTATAAAAACGTGGATGTCATTTATTCGGACGAAGCATCACTGGAGGAGAACGGGCGGATTGCGTGGATCAATTTGAAACCAGACTGGTCGCCACGGTGGCTGTTGGAGCAAAATTATATTACTCATCTTATGGTGGTTAGAAGGGCACTATTTGACAAGATTGGCGGCTTTCGTGCGGGATTTGACGGATCACAAGATCACGACCTTATACTGCGGCTGGGAGAGCAGACGGCAGCCATCCATCACATTCCTCGCGTATTGTACTATTGGTATCAGACAGAAACGTCGGTTTCGCGGTCCTCCGAAAATAAATCTTACGCATTCCATAATGGAATGCGTGCCGTCAGTGAAGCATTAAAACGTCGGGGGTTTTCCGGTACGGTCACAGAAAGTCGAGTCAATAAAGGAATTTATGACGTGGAGTTCGAGCCGTCTGTCCGCTCACGTTTCACCCTCGTAGTAATCAATCTCGATGGGAAAATGAATCAAGAATGGTTCAATGATCTGGCAAAATTAGTATCCAACACCAAGAACGTTCAGGGAATTTTGCTGGATTGCGAGAATGCCGTTCAGTTTCATCCTCCTCGTTCAGCGGTGAGTCAGCCGTTACTAAATGACAATATTTATCAGATGATCGATCAGGTGGCCCAAGGTGACATAGTTGTAATGGTTGCCGCCAACATTGTGATAGATTGGCCCGTGTATTTGAAGCGAATGGAGTCCCACTTTGTGGATAGTCGGCTTGGCGTGTGCGGGGTACGTATGATAAATCCACAGAACGACATTGTGCATGCTGGTTTATCTGTCGATGCCGAGTGGGGAGTGTACAATCCAAATCTCGGTACAACCAGCGGGTTGTATAAATTCAATGTTCGCGAGGTTTTGGCGGTATCGGACCAACTCGTCGCGTTGCGCCGCTCTGTGATAAATCACATGGGGGACCTTTGGTCAGGGGTCGGCTCAACATTGTCTGTTGTCGGTGCTTGTTTGCATTCTTGGGAAACTGGGTTTAGCGTGTTATATGATGGAAGGATTGCGGCAACCGTGCCATCCTTACAATTACCCATGTCAGTATCGGCAGATAATTGGAGCACTTTCCGTGAGGTGTGGAAGAATAAATTGCGCACGGGAGACCCCTTTGTCAACATTCAAGAATT
>JAKAAS010000058.1 GCA_021802225.1 Bacillota bacterium | reverse complement strand
TTCTCATTTTCGCGAATGTGACTGGATCACCCCGGAGTGACCCTAACACGCAAGGTTAGCTTGTCCCGTTAACTTTGAGAGATGGGAACCGTTTCGTGCGAAATGACATGATGTTATCGCCCCCCCATCCTCGTGATGGCGAGGTTATTCCTCGGTGAGCCTTGTGTTTTCGAGAAATCTTGAAAGATCGTGACTTGAACGTTCCCAGGTAAAACGGCTTTGCACCTTTAATCCCTCCCTAGCCAATTGTATTCGTTTCTCCTCGTCCTTCAGCAACAGTTCAATGTGTGTCCTCAATGCCTCTGGATCTCTTACGGAGCTCAACAGAGCGTTAATGTTGTGAGTAGCATAACTCTGCACGCCGCCATTATCTGTCGATACAAGAGCAGCACCACAAGCCATAGCTTCCATTCCCGGCAACCCCCATCCCTCGAAATGAGAACCCACAACAAAAATCTTAGTTTGATTGTAAAGAGTCACAAGTCGGCTGTCAGATGCCCCTTGATAATAAGTAACCCACTGCGGCAGAGAAGGATGGGGAGACGAACCAAATGCCCAAATTCGGCCAGCAAGACCATATGGCTCAATAAGCGGCGTCATAGCGTCTATAATATCCGATACCCCTTTGTAGGGTTCTGTTCGATACGGAAATCCCACCAAGGGACGATCTTCTGCAGACAGCGCATTCATGCAGTGAAAAAGTGTGGTATCCAGAGCGTTAGGAATCAAAGTCGAGATGATGTTGTGACTCTTAAGTAAATCCTGGAGCACGGGAGATATCACGATAAGTTTAAAAGGCCCCTGGTAGGTCCTCATCATACGGTTGCGAATGGAGCGACCCGCTGACATGAAATGTTCATAATCTTGTACCAAGTAGACCTTGTGCCCTTTGCTCGGAGGGTAACCTGCGACCCATTCTGCCGTCGGCCATGCAGTGGCCACGACTATATCGCCGTCGGGGATATGGCGAGGATGCAACGATGAGACGGTAAGAACCCGTACCCGAGGGTCTATTGGAAACCATTGGCCGGGCCCGTAACTAAGGCGAGCTTGACGAAGTGTCCAGCCAATAAACCTCGCAGGATATGTTTTCCACTCAGCCCCTTTTATAAGAATGTCAGGATGAACCAGGGTCACATCGTGTTCTTCCGCCAATCTATTGGCATATTCGTAGACCACTTTAAATCCCCCGGTGGGATAATGTGCGTAACCGGGAAGGCATATCGTGATTTTGATGCTGCAACCCTCCTCCTATTTTCGAAGTGGCAGTGAATGAACCTTGGTGGTGACAACAGCCTCGAAACAGACGACAGAAATTCTATGTCAAAATTCACGAAACAAATGGTATACCCGCACCAAGGCATTTTTCACAGCCGAATTTGGCACTAACGTATTCAACATCTTGCGTAGTACATACATGCGATATCCCATTCGGGCCTGCTGTTTCAGATAGCGAATGGCCTGTTGAATGTCTTCTTGGGACACGTTCTCGCTTTGGTGAGATCGCATAAACTGGGCATAGTGACGGCGCGACTGATAGATTCCTCGGTACATGGATAGGCCTTTCCCGCTATTTCTGAGGCGGTAATGATATTTGGCTCCTGGATATACCGCTATCGCTAAACCACTCCAAGCCACTTCAACTAGAAACCCGAAGTCCTCACTGCGGCGCACATCCGGATATCGGATTCCGGCAGCCTGCAGAGAGGATCGACGGACTACAGGGTGAAACGAAGACAAACTCGTACCACAAATGTCAGACAATTTTACATCGTGACCCAGATACCTTTTGACGGAGGGGGCGACATCACTCCATAAACGATTGCTTTTGTGCGTTACTTCGTCATGAAGGATCAAATCATCTAATACGACATCCAAGTGACGTTGTTCCCCAAAGTTAATAAGTTCCTCCAAACGATCTCTTTCCCACCAGTCGTCTGCATCGAGCAGCGCCACCCACTCACCTCTAGAGCGATTAATACCAGCATTTCGAGCAGATCCCGGCCCCATGTTACGGTCATTACGTATAATCACAATACGGTCGTCCGCCTTTGCCCGGGACTCTATTTTTGGTAGTGTGTCATCCGTCGAACAATCATCCACAATTAATAACTCCCAGTTGGTCAGTGTCTGTTCCAGCACGGAGGCTATCGCATCCTCAACGTACTCTTGTGAGTTGTATGTAGTCATTACTATCGATGCTTTAGACATGGATTTCTCTCGCTTTGCTCCTTTCCGATTTGCCGACATAACGAGGACGCTAGGACTCTTCGTGCACAGTTAGTTCTAGAGCTTAGTCTAAAGTCAGTGCATCCTCAAAACTCCCTCTTTCTTCGTCAATCATGCCGATCGCCCCCCACCCCCCGTCTCGACGAATAGGTGGATACAGAGAATCTCATCCTCGAGAAGCTCTCAACTTCGCCTAAGACGAAGTACCAACGTGGGTATGCGTGTTGAAGACACTCAGTTGTCCTCGAGACAGTGGTCGGATAGTCAATGTCAAGATGGCATAAACGATACAACCTATGAGGACCGCTACCCACACGATGACATATGGCTTTAGGATCCATACGGAAATAGCCATAATGGCGGTATTTACGCTAATTTTCATCAGGGATTTCCATACCCAAGCAATCCTTGGATGACGATCTACCGTCTTTTGTACCCCATAGGCACTCATAAGCAAGAGCACTGTCTGCGTGACTAATAGAGCCGTCGCTGTTCCCAGAGCTCCCCAACGAACCAGTAATGACATCAATACTACGTTGAATACCGTAGTAATCGCAAAATATCTTAGAAATGTACGCTCCTTATGCTGAGCTAAAAGAGCGGTATAATACACTTCCCGAAGCAAACTTACCGCCCACGACCAAACTAGGATAGCGAACACCACCCCACTGGAAGCATACGACAGGCCAAAAGCCGCCGTCATGACAGGCAACGCCACAATATCTGCGCCTATTGCGGCGGGGAGCGCTAAAGCCGCTATGGCAACTACAGAAACAGCTAAAAACTGTTTCATGATGTGTGAGGATTGCGCCGTTAAGCGACTGGCAACCGGAAAGGCCATTTGAAAATACACGGTAGACAAAGTGAGTAAAAAAGTAATGGGTCGATAGGCCGCTGAATAATGTCCCACGGCAGTGGCTCCTTGAAACATTTGCAAGATCCAAACATCTGTACCAGCGTAGAGAACGCGGACAGTCGATGTAATGCTCAGGGGCAAGCTCAGGATAATTGTATTAACAGCCTGTCGTAGATTCACGTACTGAAAGCGTACGCGTACGAAGCGGCGGAGCCATATCCATCCGAGGGCTGCAGCTCCCAGATACACACCAACTGTGATTGCCACGGCCAAAGTAAGTTCGCGGGGTGAGTGAACCCACCAAATTAATAGCGTCATACGGATGACTGCTGCAACGACTTCCATAAGCGTGGCAATCCAAAGGCGTCCGATAGCACTGTAAACCCACCGAGGATTCATTCCGAGGGGAAGAAATAGTAGAGTCCACAGAGAAAAGAGGCTATCATAGTGATGCAGACCGGGTATCAACTGCACGACTCCCAGGAAGACAAGGGCAGATCCTCCAGACAAAATCATGGTGATGGTAAGTCCTGTGCTTGCAATGTCTAAGGCTTTTTGGGGGTTTTGACTAATTTGCCGGGTCAGATACGCGGGAAGGCCAAGATAGGCTACGATCCCCAGCACACCTGTAACCACCCATGTGTATGTAAAGACGCCATAGGCGCGGGGACCAAACACCCGTGCCAAATATATGATCGCAACTAAATTGGCCATCCCTTGCGCGATGGTAAACACGACACTGAGTGTCATATTAGCAAATATCTGTTTTGTACCAAATTGTTGTATCACGAAATGTCTCCAAAAGTTCGTTAGCTTCTACACTGTTTTTCCCAACCCGCTTGACTTATCGACCAAGCTCTCATAATGGGCAACTATGTAGAGCGTCTGATTCGACGTCCACCTCACAAGAAACCGCCCATCGGCACATCACCACGGAATTACAATAATAACCACATCCCCCATTGCGTCTGCCTTGAGTTAGCGAAGAACCGATTTTTTCGTCCCACGATCCGTTTTTTCCAAAACGATAACGTCGGTAACGCAATGTAGTCGTCCAATAAGATCAATGCCTCGGGTGCCAGATCACCCGCATATTGCTGCCGAAACAGCATGGCTTGCTTGCAGGTGCGATCCATCCGGCGAGTCATCGTACGCCGGAGACTCTGTGCCAGATCCCACCATGCCCGGGGATCCCAAGGCCGTCTCAGGGCGATTGTCTTGGCTCCGACCGCATTATTGCCGTGCTGGCGGTACAGCATGGTGGCCTGGGGCAGGGCCCTGATCGTCCCAAATTGGGACGCCACCCACGCGATCCAGGAATCATACATAAATACCCCTTCCGGGAAAGGTAAGGCCTTTTCTAATAAAGACCGGGTGATCATCATGGTACACCCCGACGCCACGTTTTGAAACAACAATTCCGCCAGGTCCGAGGTGGGATGGAGGAACGCATAATGCCAAAATGACGGATCGATAAGACTCAGGTCTTCGGCGACCACCGCCAAATCCGTATGCACGAGACACGGCCCCGAAGTGTCGAGTGTTTGCATCGCGGCCCAAGTCTTCGCGATTTTGTCGGGATACCACACATCATCCTGGTCTGCAAACATCAGGTAAGGAGCCGTGGTGTAACGCAATGCATGGGCAAAATTCTGGGAGACATTGTGATAGGGAGTCGAAGGAGATACATCGCTTATTTTATCCGAATATTTCTGGACGTATTGGTCCAGAAGAGACCGCGTTCCGTCGGTCGACCCGTCATCCGACACATAGCAACGCCACCGAGTCTCAGTTTGACCGAGGAGGGAATCCATTTGTTCACTCAAAAAAGGAGCAGCGTTAAAAGTTGCCATCACGATATCGATCACGTTTTTACACCTCACGTATGGTCCCTGTATCACCAATATTTCAATACGTCAATCGCCACCGTTGATAAATAAGCCGGATCATGGTAGTGACGATTTCACCGACAGAACACGACGCCTCTATCATCTTATTCGGTAAGGCGGCAGCAGGCAGATCCCTTCGCCTCCACTGTCCATGGGCCACACGGTACAACCCCACACTCCACTTCAATGCGTGAATACGCCGCCAAGCATTACGAATATCGTTGGGACGCAGATGTTGGGCAACCCGCGGATCGCACAGTAAGCGCTGTAGGGTCATGATTTCGTAGTTGACTAACTCGCCCGATAACAAAAATTTCGAGGTTTGGGTCGTGGTATCCGCGTGTTGATAGACCCTCGCTTGGGGTACAAACGCGACAAAATGTCGGGCCGCAATACGCACGAAGGTTTCATAATCACCAGCCCAGGGGTTATCCGTGGGAATTCCTTCAATTTCATTCAGCGCTATTCGTTTGACCACTACCGACGAGTATAACCCATAAAGATTTCCATTGGCTAAAGCTCGACTTACGGTCTGACCAGGCGAGTAAACATCCGCAAACGGAGTGGCATATGGGACATAGCGGTTGTACCGAGGATAATAGAGCACACGCCGACCACAAATCAATGCCGGTATACCCTCATGTTCCGTCACAAACTGCCGAATCCGTTGGAGAAAATCGAATTCCAATTGATCATCTGCGGCCAATAAGAGCAGATATGGCGCACTGCCCTTGGATGATGCATACCGAAAATTTTTGGATAGTCCGCGGTTTTCCCGATTTTGCTCACAATGAATTCTCGAGTCTTGATGACTAACCATTTGGGCGACATGCCAGGCACTATCGGTAGAACGATCATCCACGATAAACATTTCCCAGTCCTGATCTGCTTGATGTTGCACAGACTGTACTGTCCTCAACAATAATTCGGCACGGTTATAAGATGGAATTGCGATGGAAATCCACGGTTTTTCCACGCGTTTCTCCCCCTTGCTCTTCTAGGTCCGTGGGCACCACGAACTCTGCCGTACGGTCGACATTTATCGTGTTTGCGACGATATATAACGGTCGGCGACGCCCTTGTTCCACCACTCGCGCCACGTATTCGCCTAAAATTCCGAGTGCACCGAGTTGCAAAGCTCCTAACCATAACACCGTGACCATCGTGGATGTCCATCCGAGAACCAGACTATGGGGAAACACTAACTTTTGATGAATTAACCAAATACTGGCCAAAAAGGCCAGGGCTGACACCGCCAGAGCGCCTCGCCGAACCCAGCGGAGGGGTTCCACAGAGAAACTGGTCACCCCATCTAAGGAAAACCGCCACATCTTATGCCAGGGATATTTGCTTTTGCCAGCCGAGCGCGGAGCACGCTCATAGGGTATTCCGATTTGCCGGAATCCCACCCATGACACCATACCACGGATAAATCGGTGTTGTTCCGGCATATCGTTCAAAAGATCCACCACCCGCCGCGAAATTAACCGAAAATCCCCCACATCGGCAGGAATGTCTACCTCACTAAGGTGGCGGAGAAACCGATAAAAGGCGAAGGCTGTAAACCGCTTCCACGCAGACTCGCCCGAACGGTGTGTTCGAACGCCATACACCACGTCGTACCCTTCCCGCCACTTTTCCAGAAACTGCGGAATGATTTCCGGTGGGTCCTGCAAATCGGCATCCATCAGGATGACGGCATCCCCTCGGGCGTAGCGCATGCCCGCGCTCACGGCTTGTTGATGCCCAAAGTTCCGGGAGAGCGACACGACCTTCACGGCGGGGTCTTGGGCTGCCAGTGCTGCTAGATACGCCCCGGACCGGTCATCAGACCCATCGTCCACAAAAACTATTTCGTGGGGAATTTTGGTTAGGACTTGATGAATACGGCGATATGTCTCGTGTAAGACGTGCTCTTCATTAAAAACAGGAATGACAATGCTAATATAGCGGGAAGTCATAGTTATCCTCTCCTAATGTGTCACCTTTACCGATTTTGGCGCGAGCACACTGATTGACAGCTGATAGACATTCACGGTTTGATCCCCTGGTGACCAAATCCTCACCTCAATGGCGTTGTACGCAGAGGCGGACCTTTGTGTTACGCGAAAGGGCCCCCAGCCTCGAAACGTGTTACTCGGATACTGATGTTGATTCTCGAAATCCAAGGAAGCAGTGACTCTCCCACTGCTCAAAGATATGGTCTTGCGTGTCAACAGGCGATCCGCCGTGCTGTTCCAGACTTCAATGTTAATCGGTCCGGTCGTGGCCACCACTGCTGAAACCTGGTATCGACCGGGTTTCAGTCTCCAATATGCTTGGTCTGTCACATATCCCGGCTTGTATCCGGCCGCCATGTGCCAATCTGAAACCAGTCCTGTGGTAACAGGTGTACCTGTCGCCGTACCCATTGCCCAACCCGGAACCGCCGAAGCAGGGGGGAAGGACAATCTCGACTGCCCTCCCCTGACATCCTGAAAGACCCAAATCCCGTCTTGATGCTTGATCAGCGTAACATGCGGGTTCTGACTTAAAAAGGCAATGCGCGACAAAATAACATTAACCGGCAAAACATTTGTGCCCTGATAAGGAGAAAGGATAATATCCGTGATGGGTGCCTTTAAGGGGAGGGAACCATAATCAAATGGATAAATCCAGTGGCGATTTGAAAAGCGACCCATGATTCCTTGCGATGCAATCACTTCATGGTTCTTAGGAATCGTTTGCTCCACTCGGCTCAATACGCTTGCTACAGGTGTCGCAACGGACACCCAGTGGTGTGGCCACCGAGGAATCCATATCATGGCCCATCCTAAGGTATTCAGCACAACAATGCCGGTAACAACCATACCGATTTTTGGCCGCCCTTTAAGAATCTTACCGAGCCAATACACTGTTCCAAGGCTCATAAGTGCGTATACCGGTAGAAGTTGCGCGAAATCCGTGGTAAAGGTTTGTGCTTTAGCCAAAAAAACTTGTGCGCCAGCAATTAACGGGATACCTAGCCCCCAGGGGCTAAATAGGCCGATAAAGCCAGATGGCCCCACGTTGGCCCATAGGTTCATGCGCCGGTGCCATAGGAGAGAAAGCCAACGTCCGGGATGAAATAGAACTCCGGCTACGAGATTACCCACGCTCAAGTCTCATTCGGGCTCTGTGCCCGGACATCTGATTGCCAGTCATAGTCCGTCGCAATCTACCAATGTGGGTTTTCTCGGCCCGTATTCTAA